>JALYOB010000223.1 GCA_030857085.1 Acidobacteriota bacterium
CGATTGCGGGCGCTATCGAGAAGGCCGCTCCCCCCCTCTCTGGCCCGAAGAAATGTGGGTTACTGCAAAGACGACAATTCCGGGCGGTGCACAAACACCGCCCGGAAGCTGATTTCTGCTGTCATTCTGAGCCGCGAAGACGGCGAAGAACCCCCTGCGGCGTATGTTGCGGGAGATCCTTCGACTCGCTGCGCTCGCTCAGGATGAGCATCAAGTAACGTTGTTACTTGATGCTCACCTTCGCGCCGGCTTCTTCGAAAGCCTTGCGGATCTTCTCGGCTTCGTCCTTCGAGACGCCTTCCTTGATGGTCTGCGGAGCGCCTTCGACGAGGTCCTTGGCTTCCTTCAGACCGAGCGAGGTGACCTCGCGGACGGCCTTGATGACGTTGATCTTCTTGTCGCCCGCGCTGTCGAGGGTGACGGTGAACTCGGTCTGCTCTTCGGCCGGAGCCGCAGCCGCAGCCGCGCCGCCAGCAGCCGGGGCCGCCGCAACCGTCGCCGCAGCGGCGGAAACACCGAAGCGGTCTTCGAGCGCCTTGACGAGGTTCGCCAGGTCGAGAACCGTCATCGTCTCAATCTGCTTCACGAAATCTTCAGTAGCAATAGCCATTTCAGCCTCCAAAACTTTCTATCGAGTCGTAAAATTCGAATCCCAAGCGGAAGCGCGTCGCGCGTCCGCGCCATGTCATTACGAAGTTGCTTCTCCGCCGCCCTTCTGCTTCGAGATCTGGTCGAGTACGACCGCCAGATTGCGCAGAGAGCCGTTGAGCACGACCGCGAGTCCGCGGATCGGGTGCTGCATGAGGTAGAGGAGCTTGCCGAGAAGCTCTTCCCTCGACGGCAGGTTGGCGATGTTCTGAATCTCGTTCGCCGCGACGACCTGTCCCGCCAGCATCGCTCCCTTGAACTGCACGGTGGGAACGTCTTTGGCGAACTTGGTCAGCACCTTCGCGAGCGCAACCGGATCGCTGGTGTTGTACGCGACCGCGGTCATGCCGCTGAAGTGGTTGCTGAGTTTGGTCAGCGGAGTGTCTTTGACTGCAATGAGCGCCAGCGTGTTCTTGATGACCACGTAGTTCGAGCCGGACTCACGGACCTGCTTGCGCAGCTCGGTGACCTGCGGAACGGTGATGCCCTTGAAGTCGAGGACGAACGCGTTCGTGGCGGTGCCGATGTTGTCGGTCAGTTCGGAGATCGCTTCTGCTTTTTCATTGCGATTCATGCCGTCTCCTTACTCCGCCTTCGTCTCGGCCACAGCCGTGTCGATTTGCAGCGACGGGCTCATGGTCGAAGAGATGTAGATCGAGCGGACGTACTTGCCTTTCGCTGCCGACGGCTTCGCCTTGCGGACGGCGTTGATGATCGCCGAGGCGTTGTCGCGGAGCTGGTCAGCGGAAAAGGAGATCTTTCCAACCGGAACGTGGATGATCGACGTCTTGTCGACGCGGAACTCCACCTTACCGGCCTTGATCTCCTGGATCGCTTTGGCGACGTCGAACGTGACGGTGCCGGTCTTCGGGTTCGGCATCAATCCTCGGGGACCGAGGACTTTGCCGAGCTTACCGACCGAACGCATCATGTCCGGCGTGGCGATGACCGCGTCGAAGTCGACCCAGCCACCCTGGATCTTCTCGACCATGTCGTCGCCACCGACGAGGTCCGCGCCTGCATCCTGCGCTTCCCTCACCTTATCGCCCTGTGCGATCACGAGCACGCGCTTGGTCTGTCCGGTGCCGTGGGGGAGCAGAGTCGTCCCGCGGACCATCTGATCGGCATGCTTGGGATCTACGCCGAGGAGCATCGAGAGCTCGACCGTCTCATTGAACTTGGCGAAGGTGATCTGCTTGAGCAGACCAAACGCCTCATCCAGCTGATACGGCCGCTGTTCGACCTTCTCGGCCGCAGCACGATACTTCTTGCCGTGTCTGGCCATGTGTCTCCTTGTAGTTTTAGCGGCTCTTGCGAGCCTCCTACTGTGGTTTGCCTCAACTACGCGCTGAGGCGACTGTGATGAATTGAAAATTGAAAATTGAAAATTGAAAAATCGGCGCGCATTACATCGCTCTGCGCATGATTCTCAATCGTCCGTTTTTTCAATTTTCAATTTTCAATTTTCAATTCCCAACGCCGACTACTCAGCGATCTCCATCCCCATCGAACGCGCGGTGCCTTCGACGGTGCGGATGGCGGCTTCGACGCTCGCGGCGTTGAGATCGGGCATCTTGAGACGCGCGATGTCTTCGACCTGCTTGCGGGTGACCTTGCCGATCTTGGTCTTGTTCGGCACGCCCGAGCCCTTCTGGATGCCGGCTGCTTTGAGGAGCAGAACGGCAGCGGGAGGGGTCTTGGTGATGAAGGTGAACGTGCGGTCGGAGAAGACCGTGATCACGACGGGGATGATGAGTCCCTCGTCCTTCTGCGTGCGGGCGTTGAAGGTCTTGCAGAACTCCATGATGTTCACGCCGTGCTGGCCGAGGGCCGGGCCGACGGGAGGAGCCGGGGTTGCTTTGCCCGCGGGGATCTGCAGCTTGATGTAACCGGTAACTTTCTTTGCCATCGTGAATCCCTTTTTCTACCTGGCTTTGGCCGCGGAGCCGCCAGCGGCGCCGCCTTGTTCTTCACTCGGATCGAAGCGCGCGACCTGCAGGAAATCCAGCTCGACGGGAGTCGAGCGGCCGAAGATCGTGACCATGACTTTGAGCGTGTTGCGATCGAGGTTGACCTCTTCGACCACGCCCGTGAAGTTGGTGAACGGCCCGTCGATGATGCGGACGTGCTCGCCGTGCTCGTAAACGTGCTTCGGTTTCGGTTTCTCTTTGGTGGTCACGACCTGGGTGAGGATCTGGTCGACCTCTTCGGGCGTGAGGGGGGTCGGTTTCTTGCCGGTGCCGACGAAGCCGGTGACCTTGGGCGTGTTCTTGACGAGATGCCACGCTTCGTCGGTCATGTCCATTTCGATGAGGATGTAGCCGGGGAAGAACTTGCGCTGGACTTCGCGCTTCTTGCCGCCCTTCATCTCGACGAGAGTCTCGGTGGGGATTTTGATCTCGCCGAAACGTTCGCGCATGCCGAGCGCGTCGATGCGCTGGCCGAGATTCTCCTTCACCCGCTCCTCGAACCCGGAGTAGGTGTGGACGATGTACCACTGCTTCTGTCCGGCTGCTTCGGCCATCTTTTTAGACTTCCGCTCCAAACGTGCGGAGGAGCCACATGACGCCGCGACCAAAGAGCTCGTCGCAACCCCAGAGGTAAACCGCGAAAATCAACGTTGCGACGATGACGACTGCAGTCGTGCCGATGACTTCACTGCGGTTCGGCCAGGTGACCTTCCGCATCTCGCCTGCCGTGTCGCGGAAGAACTCCTGAGTGGAGAGCCACCACTGTTTCGGCTTCGAGATGCCTGCGTTTTCTTTTGCTGCTTCCATTGCTGACCCCGTCGTGACAAACGACGACTGATCAGAGGACCTTCATCGTCCTGATCAGTCGTCAGCCGTCACGCATGAAATTTGGCAGGCCAAGAGGGACTCGAACCCCCAACCTGCGGTTTTGGAGACCGCTGCTCTGCCAATTGAGCTATTGGCCTGCAGCGTGACGCAAACTGCCGAGAAGACGAAGCCTTCTCGTTTAATTCCCGTGCTTTACTTCGTCTCGCGATGAACCGTGCGCTTCCGGTCATGCCGGCAGAACTTCTTGAGCTCGAGCTTCTCGGTCATCGTCTTCTTGTTCTTCGTCGTCGTGTAATTGCGACGTTTGCACTCGGTGCACTGGAGGGTGATGATTTCGCGTGTTGCTGCCATTGGATCCTTCTCCGAAGGAAATTGAAAATTGAAAATTGAAAATTGAAAAACCGCTGCCGTGCTACCGCGCGTTTTCAATTCTCAATTTTCAATTTTCAATTCCGATTTGTCTTCAACTGGAGCCCTCGACGAGATTTGAACTCGTGACCCCGTCCTTACCAAGGACGTGCTCTACCCCTGAGCTACGAGGGCCTATCTGCTCGCTTTCGCTCGCAAATTGAAAATTGAAAATTCGGAAATTGAAAATGGCACTCGCGCACCTTCGTCGTCCGCTTTCAATTTTCAATTTTCAATTTTCAATTCCGCACGGCGGCGGCTGGAGCGGGAGACGGGATTCGAACCCGCGACCAACAGCTTGGAAGGCTGTGACTCTACCCCTGAGTTACTCCCGCTCACCGGGCGCAGCCTCGAGAAGGTGAATGGTGGAGAGTGGAGGATTCGAACCTCCGTAGGGCGTGGCCCGGCAGATTTACAGTCTGCTGCTTTTGACCGCTCAGCCAACTCTCCCCGAGTCGACCTTCTTCTGGAGCTGGCGACGGGACTCGAACCCGCGACCTGCTGATTACAAATCAGCTGCTCTACCAACTGAGCTATGCCAGCACCAATTTCTAATTCACTGATTTCAAAGACACAAACAGCCTTGCCGGAGAGTCGAATGTTGAGATTCTGCGGCGGCGGCCGAGGAACTGCGGGTTATAGCAGAGTGCCTAACGGCACGCAAGCGGGAGCTATTCCGCGCGCGGAGCGCGCGGAGTTGACCGGTTCCCGGTTGCCAGTTACCGCGACAGTTGCGGCTGCCGGGACACCTGCGCGGTAACGGGCAACAGGCAACGGGTCAACTCATCCTCCGAGGAGGATGCGCAGCATCTTCTCCCTCTGCTGAAAGAACTGCCGCGTCACCGTGTAGTGCTCGGTCTCCTCATAATCGACCTGTCGCAGCTTTCCGTTCGAGATCTCGAGGATCTGTGCTCCGGGATACGCGAGGAGGATCGGCGAATGCGTGGCAATGATGAGCTGCGAGGCGTCGAGGACGAGCTCGTGCATGCGCGTGAGCATGGCCATCTGCCGGGTTGGCGAGAGCGCGGCCTCCGGCTCGTCGAAGATGTAGAGGCCGCCGCCTAACAGACGATCATTGAGCAGCGTAAAGAATGACTCGCCGTGCGACATTCGATGCAGCGACGTCCCGCCGTAGTACGACTCGAGCCCTCGCCGCTCGATTTCCGTCGCGACGTTGTAGAAGCTCTCGGCCCGCAGAAAGTAGCCATCCGACGGCCTCTTGTGCCCACGCACCACCCGCAGGATTTCGTGCAGCTCCGACTCATCTTCGGCGGTCTCGTATTCGAAGTGCCGCGAGCCGCCTTCCGCCTTGAACCCGCAGGCGAGCGCGAGCGCTTCGATGAGCGTCGACTTGCCTGAGCCGTTCTCGCCGATGAGAAACGTCACCTGCGCATCGAACTCGATCGACTCGAGATTCCGCACCACCGGCACCGTGAACGGATAGCGGTCGTACGACGGAACCGCGTCGCGGCGGATGGACATGCTGCGGATGAAGAGCGGGTGCTGTTTCACTTCCGCGTCTGCCGCACCACTTCGTAGCAAAGCACCGCCGCGGCCGAGGCGACGTTGAAGGAGTCGACGTGCCCGAACATCGGGATGCTGATCGCGCGATCGCAATGCTCGACCACGTTGCGCCGCACGCCTTTTCCTTCGTTGCCGAGCACGAGCGCCACCTTGCCGCTGAAGTCGACGTTGTCGACACGATCGCCATCCGCGGCGGCCGCATAAACCCAATAGCCGTTCTCTTTCAGCAGTTCGATCGACCGCGCGAGGTTCGTCACCTCGGACACCGTGACCCATTGCGACGCACCCGCGCTCGCCTTCACCGCCGCGGGCGTGAGGCCGACGCTGTCATGCTGCGGAATGACCACCAGATCGACCGCGAATCCATCCGCGACGCGGAGGATCGCGCCGAAGTTCTGCGGATCGGTGATGCCGTCGAGGATGAGCACGAACTTCGTCTCTTCCTTCGTCACCGCGTCATGAAAATCAGCGTACGACGCCTCGGACACTTCGGCGACGACACCGTTGTGCACGCCGCGTCCGGCGAGTCTCACGATCTCATTCGTCGTCACCATCCGCAGGTTGATCCCCGCCGCCTTCGCCTCGGCGATCAGCTTCTGCATCCGCCCGCTCTGGTCTTTGACGATTGCCACGTAACGGACGCGCGAGGGATCGGAGCGGATCGCCTCCATCACCGGATTTGCACCGTAGACGATCATGCGCGCGCCAGCCTCCGCGCAATCATCGGACCTTCGTAAATCAAGCTCGTATAGATCTGCACCAGGTTCGCTCCCGCTGCGAATTTCGCGCGCATGTCGCCGGCCGTGAAGACGCCGCCGACACCGATCAGCGGGTAATCCGGTCCGACGCACTGCCGCACGCGCGCCAGGACGGCAGTCGACTTTTCCATCAGCGGCCGTCCCGACATCCCCCCTGCCTCGTTCATGCCCGGCAGCCGGTCGAGCGTGGTGTTCGTGCAGATCATGCCGTCCGCGAGCCGCACGCAGACGTCCGCAATCTCGCGAATCTGCGTCTCGTCGAGGTCGGGAGCGATCTTGATGAGCACCGGCCCGCTGCGAACGCTCTGGACTGCGCGCAGGAGATTCTCGAGATGCTGCGGCTGCTGCAGATCGCGCAGGCCGGGCGTGTTCGGCGAGGAGAGATTGAGTACCGCCGCATCGGCATGCGGCGCAACGCGCCGATAGCATTCGACGTACGCCTCGACGGCGCCCTCGAGCGGCACGTCGCGATTCTTGCCGACGTTCACGAACAGCGGCGGCGACGAATGACGCCTGTCGACGTCGCGCTTCCACGCCTGCAGCCGCTGCGCGACGACGTCGGCGCCATCGTTGTTGAAGCCCATGCGATTGATGACCGCCTGCTCGTTCGGATAGCGAAACAGGCGCGGCTTCGGATTGCCAGGCTGCGGCCGCAGCGTGACCGTGCCGACTTCAATGAAGCCGAACCCGAGCGCGGCGAGGAAGGGCATCATCGTCGCGTTTTTGTCGAAGCCGCCGGCGATGCCGATCGGCGATGGGAACGTGAGTCCGAAGAGGTTTTGCTTCGCTGCTGCTGGAGGACGGCAGAACGCGGCGATCGCATGGAGCAGTGCGGGCGCGTTCTGGATGTGCTCGATCTGCGCGCTCGTCCACTCGTGCGCCGCTTCGGCGTCGAGGCGGAAGAGGAGTTTGCGAAGGAGCGGATAGAGCATTGCGCCTAACGTGTGCGGCGGGGCGTGTCATCCCGAGCGAAGTCGAGGGATCTCC
>JALYOB010000224.1 GCA_030857085.1 Acidobacteriota bacterium
GCCTCGCTCTCACCGATGAGAATCTCTTCGAGCGCAAGGTGGCGTTTGAGGTCGCGGACCTGTTCGCGCAGGCGGCGATCGCTGAGCGCGTGATTGACGGTCAGCAGCACGCGCTCGAGCGAGAGCGGCTTTTCGAGAAAGTCGTACGCGCCGAGGCGCGTCGCTTTCACCGCGGCGTCGACGCTGCCGTGGCCGGAGATCATGATGATCGGCGGCGCGCCCGCATTGCGCAGACGTTCGAGCACGCCGAGTCCATCGATGCCAGGCAGCCAGAGATCGAGCAGGATGAGATCGAACTCGTCGCGCGCAAACTGCGCGACCCCTTCCTCCCCCGACTCGCACGAGGTGGTTCGATGCCCTTCATCTTCGAGGATGCTCGCGAGCGTCGTGCGAATGGACGGCTCGTCGTCAATGATCAGGATTCTGGGCATTCGTTAGTTCCTCGGAGTTCCTCGGGTTCCTCGGAGTTCCTCGGAGTACCTCGGTACCTCGGAGTACCTCGGGGGTTCGTCTCCTCCGAGGAACTCCGAGGTACTCCGAGGAACTCCGTCATGCGGGTAACTCAATCTCGAACCTCGTTCCCCTCGGATGGTTGTCGTGCACGTGGATCTGGCCGTCGTGGTCGCGGACGATGCGGTGCACGATCGCGAGGCCGAGGCCCGTGCCGCGGCCTTTGGTGGAAAAGTACGGGAGAAAGAGCTTGTCTTTGTCGGAGTCGGGAACGCCGCGTCCGGGATCGGCCACTTCGATCACGACGCGATGCGGCGCGCGGCGCGCAGAGACGCGAATCTCGCCGCGATCGGTGGCTTCGACCGCGTTCTTGAGGAGGTTGCCGACGGCGCGGCGGATCTGCTCGGGATCCATCAGCAGTTCGATGTCGGCAGCGACGTCGACGGCGATGGTGACGTTCGGCTTCACGTCGCGATAGAGAGTGGCGGCCTGGCCGAGGATTTCGGCGAGCTGCGCGTGGCGCAGGTGAATGGCGGGCATGCGGGCGAAACGGGCGAACTCGTCGACCATGCGTTTCAGTTGCCCCACTTCATCCACGATCGTCCTTGTCCCCTGCTCGACCGCCTGCGCGGTGTCGGGATCTTCGTTGCGGAACTTGCGGGCGATGCGTTCGGCGGAGAGCTGAATGGGCGTGAGCGGATTCTTGATCTCGTGCGCGATGCGGCGCGCAGCTTCGTTCCAGGCGGCGAGCTTCTGCGCCTGCACGAGCTGCGTCGAGTCTTCGAGCACGACGACCCAGCCCGAGCCACTGCCGAGCCGCGCCACCGACAATTCGAGATAACGCAGCTCGCCGCCGAGGATGAGGGCGACCTCGCGGGCGCGGGTGCGGCCGCTCGTGAGCTCCTGCACCGCGGCGCCGACCGGCTCGAGCTCGCCGTGGAGAAGATCGCAGAGTGCGGCGCCATCGTGCGGCGGTTCGAGCTGCAGCATCTGCAGCGCGGCGCGATTTATGGAGAGCAGCCGCAGTTGATCGTCGAACGCGATGATGCCGGTGGCGACGCTCTCGAGCACCGTGGTCATGAAGCGATTCGTTTCCGTCAGCTGCTGCCGCTGCTCGGCGAGCTGCGACGACATGTCGTTGAACGAATCGACGAGGCGGCCCACTTCGTCCGTGGCGCGGATGGCGACGCGATGGCCGACGTTCCCTTCCGCGAGCGTCGCCGTCGCTTCGGCGAGCGCTTTGATCGGGATGGTGATGCGGCGCGAGGCGTAGATCGAGGTCCACAACGTGCCGAACAGAATCGCCAGCGTCACCGCGAGAAAGAGCATCGTCTGCGATGCCTTGAGCGTCTTGCGCTGCGAGCGCAGCTGCTGAAAGTTGCGATGGGCGATGATCGACTCATCGATCATCCGGCTCGTCGCCTGCGGCACGAACACCCCCGCCATCGCGACGTCGTTCGAGCCGCGCACCGGCACCGCCGCCCGAATCCATTTGCCGCTCGCGACGAGGTCGATCTTCACGCCCCGCCCATTGCGCGCGACATCCTGAAAAAAGCGGAGCGACGGATCGGCGACTTCATGAATCGGCGCGCGCGGATCGGCCTGCGCTTTCACCAGAATGCCGTCGCGGTACACGGCGGCCATGTCGATGCGATGAAACGCGCGGACGTGGCTGAGAATCGCGTCGACCTGCGTTGCATCGCGCGCGTCGGGGCTGCCTGCGATCTCGCGCGCCGCGCCTTCGGCAATCTCCGCATCCTGATCCTGCGCCTTCTGCGCGATCGCCTCACTGTTGCGGAGGATCGTGTACACCGGCGTCGCGAACCAGCGGTCGATCGAAACGCGCAACAGATCGGTCGCCACGAGAAAGAGCACGATCACCGGGAGGAGCGACGTCGCGACGTATGTCACCACGAGCTTGGTGCGGAAGCGCGAGCCGATGATGCCGCGCTGCCGCTCGAGCACCAGCTTCACGATGCCGCGCAGCAGCACGAACGCGATGCCGATGATGAGCAGCAGGTTGATGTTCGCCAGCACGAACAGCAGCAACCGGCTGCTCAGCGCCTCGGGCGAGAGTTCCTTGGCCTGCTGCGTGACGTAGTAAACGAGCGTCGTCGCGGCGAGGATCACCAGCGGCAACGAGACGATGAACCGCGGATCCTTGCGGTAGCGCAGCACGAGCTCGCGCGGCGTCATCATGGCTCGGCCGTCCTCACGCGCGTTTCCCTCCATCCGGAGGAGACTTCCCACGGAATGACGTACATCAGCCAGCCGCGCATCAGGTCCGCCTTCACGCGGACTTTCAGCTTGTAGGGCCGGCGGCGTCCGATGTCGAAAAAGTCGGCTTCGCTGATCTGCGTCATGTGCCGTTCGAGCTCGCCCAGATCACTGAAACTTTCCGAACGCACGAGACGCCGGTCGCGGCGATAGTTGAGGAGATATTCGCGCGTCAGCGAGTTGAAGGTGCAGATCACCTCGATGCGCGCCTCGGCGATGCTGTCGTCGAACCAGTTCGGCCGGTCGCGAAAGATCTCGACGTAGTACGTGAAGCTCGTCGGCAGTCCGCTCTGCAGCGCCTCGATCATCTCCCGGTTCGCGAACGCGCCGTTGAGCGCGAAACGGACCGAGACCTTGCCGTGCGCGGCGGTCGCGGCGAGGGTTTCGATGGTCGGGTTCGGTGCGCTGGCGGCGGCCGAAAAGCCGGCAAGAAAGAGAAACGAGAAGAGGAGCCGCCGCACGTGTGGCTTTTTTACCACACGCGCGGGATCAGGCGAACGATTCGACCGCGTCGCGCTCGGACATGGTCTCGAAGAGCTCTTCCTGCGCCGCGGCCGCCTCGAGGATCTTGCCGACGAAGCGGGAGTGCATCGCGTGACCGGCTTTGTAGGCGGTGATCTCGCCCACGAGCGGACGCCCGATGAGAGCGAGATCGCCGACCAGATCGAGGATCTTGTGGCGGACGAACTCGTCTTTGAAACGGAGCGGGCCGTTCACGACGCCGCGATCATCGAGGACGACCGCGTTCTCGACCGAACCGCCACGCGCGAGGCCCGCAGCACGCAATTTCTCGACGTCGCGCATGAAGCCGAAGGTGCGCGCCGGCGCAATCTTGCGCAGGAAACTGTCGTGGCCGAAGTCGAACTGAAACGACTCGCGGCCGATGACCGGGTGATTGAAGTCGATCTTGTACTTGATGATGAGGCGATTGGCCGGAGTGATGCGGATCGATTTGTCCCCTTCGACGATCTCGACCGGCTCGCGGAGGCGAAGTACCGGAACGTCGGCGCCGAGGTCGCGGACGCCGGCGGCGTCGATGAGGTGGAGGAATGGAAGCGCGCTGCCGTCGATGATCGGCACTTCCGGACCGTCGATGAGGATGTCGACGTCGGTGATGCCGCAGGCCATGATCGCCGAGAGGAGATGCTCGACCGTGCCCACCTGAACGTCGTCCTTGCCAACGGTGGTCGCGTGGTCGAGGGCGGTCGTCGACGCCTGGAGGGCCGGGATGCGGAGGCCGTGCAGATCGGTGCGGACGAACGTGAGGCCGCTGCCTGCGGCGACGGGCTGCAACTCGACGGTGGTGTAGATCCCGGAGTGGAGCCCGATTCCGGTGATTGCGACGCTGGACTTGATGGTCTTTCGCTGGACGAACATTCGGACGTCGCTAGAGCGAGGGTGGTGCCGAGTCCGGCGGTGCTCGCTTCATCGCATCTAACGCTTAGATTCTAAATGTCTTACGCCTTGACGGCCGCTTCAGTAGAAGTGCTACTTCTGTCGCCTCGTCAGGTCACAAGTGTGGTTGCGCAACCACACTGTCTCAGCGGCCGCGTTCCTTCATCGCCTGAGCGGCCTCGCGATCGAGCTCGCGGGCGCGCTCGGTGTCGCGCTTGTCGTACTGCTTCTTGCCGCGGACGACGGCGATCTCCGCCTTGACCTTGCTCCCCTTGAAGTAGAGCCGCAGCGGCACGACGGTCAGCCCTTTTTCGGCGGTCTCGCCGTAGAGCTTGTCGAGCTCGCGCCGGTGCAGGAGGAGTTTGCGCGTCCGCTCGGGATCGTGGTTCTGCAGATTGCCGTGTGAATACGGCGAAATGTGCGCGCCGAACAGATACGCCTCATCGTCCTTCAGCAGAACGTACGCGTCTTTCAGATTCGCCTTGCCCGCGCGCAACGATTTGAGCTCGGTGCCGGTGAGCACGATCCCGGCCTCGAACTTCTGCACGATGAAGTAGTCGTGCGCCGCCTTCTTGTTCGAGGCAATCAGTCTCTCGCCCGTCTCGGGCTTCTTGGCCATGGGGCGCGGATTCTACGCGATGTATTCGATGCGGGCGGCGTGACCGGAGGCTCGGGAAAGGCGGCGGTCGCGATCAAGCGTAGTCCGCATCATCCCCGGCGATCGGACCCCGGAAATCGCGGACGTCTTCCGCAGAGCTCCAGCCGGGCGGCATCTTCGGCATGCGGCGGACGTACTCGCGTACTTCGTCCATCGTCATGACGTAGCCCGGACCTTTTGCGTTCAGCCGGTCGAGCAGCTCGCGCACCGCACTCAAATCCGGCGTCTCCACCGTCTTCGCCATATCCTCAATCTGCAACCCCTCCCGCCTCCTGTCAAATCCCATCTGCTAGACTCCGCTCCATTTTTCTGATGAGGAGCTTTCCTTTTCCATGAGCAAGAAAAACATCGTGCACGTCGTCGGCACGGGGACGATTGGCGAGCCGCTCGTCGGCCTCTACACGGACTTTCGTGAGAAGTGGGGCATCGACGAAGTCACGTTCCACAAGCGCACCCCGAACAAGAACGACCGTGCGACCGTCGAACACCTCATCAATCGCGGCGCGAAGCTCGTCGTCGACGAGGCCGCGCGCGAGGAGTTCGCACACCTCGGCCATCGCGTCTCGTACACCACCGAAGAAGCGATCGAGCGCGCCACCGTGGTCGTCGACTGCACGCCCGCCGGCAATGAGAACAAACAGAAGTACTACGAGCGCATCAAAGGGCCGAAAGGCTTCCTCGCCCAAGGCTCCGAATTCGGCTTCGGGACGATGTACGCGCGCGGCATCAACGACGAAGTGCAGAGTCCCGACGACCGCTTCGTGCAGGTCGTTTCGTGCAACACCCACAACATTTCCGCCCTGCTCAAGACCCTCGCTTCATCGGACGGCAAGATGAGCCTCAACGGCGGCCGCTTCGTCTGCATGCGCCGCGCGAACGACGTCAGCGACACGAAGTCCTTCATCGCCGCGCCCGAAGCAGGCAAGCACGACGATCCGGAATTCGGAACGCATCATGCCCGCGACGCCTACCACGTCTTTCAGACCCTCGGCGAGAAGCTGAACCTCTACTCGTCGGCCATCAAACTGCCGACGCAGTACATGCACACACTCTGGTTCGACCTCGACCTGAAGCACGACACCACGCTCGAAGAAGCCAAGTCCGCGCTACGCAACAACCCGTTCATCGCCACGACCAACAAGCGCGCGGTCAACCAGATCTTCTCGTTCGGACGCGACCACGGCTACTACGGCCGCATCCTCTCTCAAACGGTCGTTCCGACGCCGACGCTCGCCGTGCCGAACCCGCGTAAAGTGGTCGGCTTCTGCTACACGCCGCAGGACGGCAACTCACTCCTCTCCTCGGTCGCCGCGACGCTTCGCTACCTCGACCCGAACAAACTCGACGAGAACCTCGAGGCGCTCCGCCCCTACATGTTCCGCGAGATCTGATCGCGCCTGCCGCGGGCGGCGCGAGCCGCCCGCGTCTCGTGCTAGAGTCCCGCCGCCATGGCGTGGTTCCGCAAGGAAAAGAAGCCCAAAGAGGCCGTCGAGAAGCAGGTCGCGATCCCCGAGGGGCTCTGGGTCAAGTGCGACGATTGCAAAGAGATCGTCTATCGGAAAGAAGTCGAGGCCAACCTCAACGTCTGCCCGAAGTGCTCGTATCACTTCCGCCTCACCGCGCGTGAGCGCTTCGAGATCCTCTTCGACGACGACAAGTACAAAGAGTTCGTGACCGAGATTCGCTCCGGCGACCCGCTTGGATTTCGCGATACGAAACGCTACGCCGACCGGTTGAAGGTCTACCAGAACCGCGTCGGCGCAGGCGATGCGGTCCTCTGCGCGGAAGGAAAACTCGACAGCATTCCGGTCGTCATCTGCGCGATGGAGTACGCCTTCATGGGCGGCTCGATGGGATCGGTGGTCGGCGAGAAGATCACCAGTGCGATCGAACGCTGCATCGAGAAAAAGGAGCCGCTGATCATCGTCTCCTGCTCTGGCGGCGCGCGCATGCAGGAAGGCATTCTGTCGCTGATGCAGATGGCGAAGATCTCTGCCGCGCTGGCGCGACTCTCCGCCGCGGGGCTGCCGTTCATCAGCGTCCTCACCGATCCCACGACAGGCGGCGTCACCGCGTCATACGCGATGCTGGGCGATCTCAACATCGCCGAGCCGAAGGCGCTGATCGGATTCGCCGGACCGCGCGTGATCGAGCAGACGATCCGCCAGACCCTACCCGAGGGATTTCAGCGCAGCGAGTTTCTCGTCGAGCACGGGATGGTCGACCTCATCACGCCGCGCGCGGAGATGAAGCCGGCGATCGCGAAGTTCCTGCGCATCTTCACGGGCAGATGAGTTCCTCGGAATGAGTTCCTCGGAGTTCCTCGGAGTTCCTCGGGGT
>JALYOB010000225.1 GCA_030857085.1 Acidobacteriota bacterium
CTCTGTTACCGCGCGGCTCTGCCGCCGCACTCCAAAGCGGTGGCTTTGCCACCGCACTCCTAGACGTCGATGAGCATTTCGCGGGGTGGGGGTGGGGGCGGGGCGCGGTGGGGGAGGAGGGCGCCTAACAGCATCCCTGCGAGGAGGCCGCCGAGGTGGGCGGACATGTCGATTTTCGGGATCTGGGAGCCGATCACGACGTTCGCGATGATGAGAAACACGAGCTGGCGCACGATGCCGCGCGCCTGACGCTCGTGGCGATAGCGCGGCGAGCGGAGCACTGAGAAGATGAACGCGCCGGCGATGCCGAAGATCGCGCCGCTCGCGCCGACCGAGGCGCCCTCGTTCATGTACGCGCTGGTCACGGAGGCGAGCAGGCCGGAGATGAAGTAGACGGCCATCAGGCGGCGCGTGCCGAACATCCACTCGTAGATCGTTCCGAGCTGATAGAGCGAGAAAACGTTCACGCCGAGGTGGAGCAGGTCGCCGCGGATCGTTCCGTCGCCGTGGAGGAACATTGCGGTCAGAAGACGCCAGTATTCGTGCTCATAGACGATGCGGTCGCGGATCACCGCGCCGTATTCGGCGAGCTTGTCGCCGTCGACCCAGGCGCCGGTGAGCACCTCGAAACCGAAGCCGATCAGGATCGCGACGATGAGCAGCGCGGTCGCGGGCGCGCCTCTGCGGCGCCCGATCACCGGCGCTCCAGCAGCGCCGAGACGCGGCGCATGAACACGTGTGCAGTGCGGGGGAAGACTTCCTTGAATTTCATGTACGCGGCGGCGAACAGCGGAAGGATGCGGCGATACGCGCCGTCTTCGGCCGCGTCGCAGATCGCGCGTGCCACGCGCTCGGGCGAGACGGCGAGGATCAGTCGCGACGCGCCCGGCATCTTTCCCCGTTCGGCTTTGACGAAGAACTCGGTCTCGGTCGTGCCGGGGCAGACGAGTGCAACGCGCACGCCCTGAGCGTGCACTTCGTCGCGCAGCGCTTCGCTGAAACCGATCAGCGCGAACTTCGTCGCGCAGTAGCCGCCCATGCGCGCGTACCCCATGATCCCGGCGATCGAGGCGACGTTCACGATTGCGCCTTCGCCGCGCTGCAGCATCTGCGGAAGGACGGCTTGCGTGCAGTGCAGCGCACCAAAGTAGTTGGTGTCCATCATCGCGCGGAAGTCGTCCGGGTTCGCCTCGGCGACGGTGTCGAACGTGCCGAAGCCGGCGTTGTTGACGAGCACGTCGACGCGCGGCGCGGCCGCGATGAGACGCTGGCAGTCTTCGCGGCGAGTGACGTCGGTCGCAATTGCGATCGCGTTGACGCCGAGCGCGCGGCATTCGGCAGCCGTTTTATCGAGTGGCTCGAGCCTGCGTGCGCCGAGGATGACATGCGCGCCGCGGCGCGCAAATGCGAGTGCGGCGGCGCGTCCGATGCCGCTCGACGCACCGGTGATGACGACGGTTTTGCCCTGAAGATTCATCGTTTTCAGTGGCGAGTTTATCGGCAGCGTTCTCGCATTTGACAGCCCAAAAGTGGGGCACCTATACTCCGGCCGAAGTCCATCCTTTGACTCGTCCGAGTCTGCGCCGCCAATGTGGGGAGGTTTCCAATGCCATTCGAAGAAGTAAAAAAAGTGTGGATGAACGGCCGGCTCGTCGATTTCGCCGACGCGAAGATCCATGTCTTCACGCACGCGCTCCATTACGGGTCGGGACTCTTCGAAGGCGTTCGCTGCTACAACACCAAACAGGGTCCGGCCATCTTCCGCCTGCAGGACCACACGCGCCGTCTGTTCGACAGCGCGAAGATCTACCGGATGGAAATCCCCTACTCGTTCGATGAGATCAACCGCGCGTGCGTCGACATCGTCGCGGCGAACGAGTTCGAAGACTGCTATCTGCGTCCTGTCGTCTATCGCGGCTACGGCTCCCTCGGTGTCTTCCCCGGCTCGTGCCCCGTCGACGTCGTCGTCGGTGCCTGGCGCTGGGGCAAATACCTCGGACCGGAGGCGCTCGAGCAGGGCGTCGACGTGCGCGTTTCTTCCTGGAACCGCATGGCTCCGAACACGTTCCCCGCGCTCGCAAAGGCGACGGGCAACTACATGAACTCGATCCTGATCCGTCAGGAAGCGGCGATCGATGGCTACTCCGAGGGCATTGCGCTCGACGTGAACGGCTACGTGAGCGAAGGCTCGGGTGAGAACGTCTTCGTCATTCGCGACGGCAAGATCTATACGCCTGCATTCGGCTCGTCGATTCTCGGCGGCATTACGCGCGCGAGCATTCTGCAGCTCGCGAAAGACGCAGGCATCGAAGTCATCGAAACGCTCATCCCGCGCGAGATGCTGTACATCGCGGACGAAGTGTTCTTCACCGGCACGGCCGCCGAGGTGACGCCGATTCGCTCGATCGACAAGATCACCATCGGCAGCGGCCGCCGCGGACCGATCACGGAAAAACTCCAGAAGGAGTTCTTCGCGTACATCGGCGGCGAGATCCCGGACCGCCACAATTGGCTCACCCCGATTTACGCGGAACAGGAACGCCCGGTGCTGAAGCCTGCGCTCGTGGCCGGCTAGTTCAGGCCGGCTAGTTCAACAACCCCCTTTCTCGCATCGAATAGAACCCGTGAGCTCCTACGATCAGATGATCGAGGAGCTCGATGTCGCATTGCCAGAGCGAGTGTTTGAGCTTGTTCGTGAAGTTGATGTCGTCATCGGACGGCGCGGGACTTCCGGAGGGATGGTTGTGATAGACGACCACGGCCGTGGCGTTGTTCATCAATGCTTCGGTGATGATGTCGCGCGTCGAAACGAGAGCGTTGTTGATCGTGCCGATGTAGATCTCGCGCTGCCGCAGCATGCGGTGGCGTGAATCGAGGAACGCGGCGCCGAGACGCTCCTGCCGCACACGCGCGAACGAGGTGACGAGCGTGCGCCCGAGCACCGCGGTTTCATACGAAGGCGGCTCATCCGGAACGTTGTTGATGATGCGGCGCGAGATCTCGAACGCGGCGGAGATGCGGGCGATCTTCGCCGGACCGACGCCTGCAATCTGTTCGAGCTGTTTGACGTCCTGCCTGCGCAGACCGGACATGCCGTCGCGCAACAGCTCGCGCGCGAGCTGAATCGCATTCTTTCCCTGCACGCCGGAACCGAGAAGGATCGCGACGAGCTCCGCGTCGGAGAGCGTTTCGGGGCCGTGCGTCAGCAGACGTTCGCGCGGACGATCATCGCGAGGAAGATCGGAAATCACATCAGTCATGAGCGCACCTCCAGAAGCGCTTCGACGATCAGGGGCGTGGCTTCGGCCGCGCGCGCCGGAATCGCGTATGTGCAGGCGGAGCTGATCGCGCTCGTCTCCGGATTGATTTCGATCGAGAGACCCTGGTGCAGGTTCACGAAGCCGGCGGCGGGATAGACGACGCCGGACGTGCCGATGACGAGCAGTACATCCGCCTTGCGAATCGCGCCGACCGCCCGCGTGATCGCTTCGTCGGGCAACGACTCACCGAACCAGACGACATCAGGGCGCAGCAGCGCGCCACAGTCGCAGCGCGGCGGAATCTCCTCGAACGCATCGGGATGCATGCGCGGATTGCCCTCGCGCACGCATCGCACGCGAAAGATGTTGCCGTGCAATTCGATGACGTCGCGCGAGCCGGCGCGCGCGTGCAGGTGGTCGACGTTCTGCGTGACGAGAGCAGCATCGTCGAGCCGCGCGAGCGCTTCATGCGCGGCGTTCGGCTGCGCCTCTCGAATGAGGCCGCGGCGCCACTCGTACCACTCCCAGACCAGACGTGGATCGCGGCGAAACGCCTCAGGAGTCGCGAGCTCTTCGGCGCGATACTCGCGCCACAAACCGCCGGCGCCGCGGAAGGTGGGGATGCCGCTGTCAGCGGACACGCCCGCGCCGGTCATCACTGCGATGCGGCGCGGTTTTGCTTCGTGAATTGCGCGAATGACTGCATCGATGCTGCTCATGCGGATGAGCGTAATCGGTGCGATGTGCGGGGCTGCAGAAATCTACAACCCCGGCGATTCGCGGCGTTCCGAGGGAGGGGTTTGGGCGAAAAATCGATACGCGATGTAGAAAACGGTGGAACGCGCGACGGCGCGTTACACCTTCGGAATCATCGCGTCGTTGACCTGAATGAAGGCGTCCTTGCGCAGCGTCTCGATGTACGCCTTGTAGTCGCGCTGGAACGTCTCTTCGCTCGCGTCTTTGCGCAGCTTGTCCTTGATGGACTCGAACGCCGGCACTTCGGACGGCAGGCGCTGTTCGATCTTGATGATGTGCCACGCGGACTTGGTTTCGATCGGTCCGATCACCGAGCCGGGCGCCGCGTTGAAGACAGCCTGATCGAGCTCGGGGACGAGATCGCCCTTCGCAACCTGGCCGAGATCGCCGCCCTTGTCGCGCGTGCCCGACTCCGACATGGTCAGAGCGAGATTCGCGAAGTCGGTTCCCTGCTTGCGAGCCGCGGCCGCGACTTCGGTCGCGCGCGTGCGCGCTTCGTCGACGCTGCCGCTCGCGGGCTTGAGCACGACGACCTCGCGGAGGTGCGCGCGCTCGGGAACGCGGTAGCTTTCCTTTTCGCGGTTGTAGCGCTCGCGCAGTTCGGCGTCGCTGGCCTGGTCGCGGCCGCGCAGCTCACGGCTGAACACTTTGTTCGTGGTCAGCGTGTCGCGCAGGCGCGCTTCCATGTCGGCGCGGGTGAGGCCCGACGAACGGAGCGAAGACTCGAACTGCTCGTCGGTGGTGATGCCGTACTGCTGCTTGAGACGGCCGACGGCCTCCTTCACTTCGGCGTCCGTGATGGTGATGCCGAGGCGGTCTGCGCGGTCTTTGATGAGGAGCTCGCTGACGAGCTCGTTCACCATGTTGCGGCGCGCTTCCTCTTTCAACGCGGGGACGCGGTCGGCCGGCGCATTCTGCTCGATGTCTACGAACATGTCGCGCAGGCGGCGCTCGTATTGCGTGCGGGTGATGATGCGGTCTCCGACGCGAACGACAATGCCCTCGAGGAGCTCGGCGGACGCGCTGACGGCCGTCAGTGCGATGGCGGTGGCGAAGATGAGTTTTTTCATGCGGTGCTCCCGTTTGACGTGCAGGCGGAACAACAAGTTACGGCTCGGATTATTCGTCTTCGGCGCGGGGGAGCGTTCCCGAATAGCGAAAGGGGAGACGCCGCGTCAGCACCGCAATGTTCAGCTCGCGTTTGCTCTGGGCCACGATCTGCGTCAGCCGCTGGCGAATCGCTTCTTCCCGCAGCCGCGTGCGGATCAGCGGCGTCGCTGAGGAAACATCGAGCGTGCCCGGCGCGCGGCGTTCGTCGACCTGAAAGATGTGGAAACTCGAATCGGTGCGGATGACGTCGCTGAACTGCCCCGCGTTCAGACGGAAAATCGCGTCCTCGAACATCTTCGGCAACTCGCCGCGGCTGACGAAGCCGATCTCGCCGCCCCGTTTCGCATTCGCCGCGCGCGAGTATTTGCTCGATAACTCGCCGAACGGAGCTCCCTTGCGCAGCTCGCCGAGGATCTGCTGCGCGAGGTCTTCGTCATTCACGAGGATCTGGCGCACACGCACTTCCTCGGCGCTGCGGAACTCCCCCTGATGCTGCTCGTAATACGCCTGCACCTGAACGTCGCTCGCTTCGGGTAAGTCGCCTGCGAGCTTCGTGACCAGTTGTTCGCGGCGCATTTCGTCGCGCTTCTCGACGACCGTCACTCCTGCCTCATTGCGCACCGCGGCCACGATCTGGTCGGCCGGGACTTCGACGCCGTGCGACGCCGCGTATTCGGAGACGACGATTTCTTCCACGAACTGGTCGAGCATCGCGCTCGCGACTTCCGGCGTGAGCTGCGCGAGCTCGGTGCCGGCATTGCGCTCGAGGTAACGCTTGAAATCGGCGAGCGTCACCATCCGCTCGTGCACGCGCGCGATCACATCGGCTGGAATGGCAGGTTTGCGCTTGCAGGCGATGAGCGCGGCGCAGCAGACGAGGAGCAGGATTGCGAAACGACGGGGGAGCAACACGAGCGCGCGGAGTTTAACAGTTCGGGAACGAAGACGTTGCTTGCAACATGAGCGGAAAAGTTACGTAATGCCGGACCAGAAAACAGGAGGATTCATTGAAACGCATCGCAGCTCTCTTTCTGATCTCCCTCGCCGCTTTTTCGACGTATGCGCGAACGTCGCGCGCCGCGCGCTTCCGCAACACGGAGCCGGTTGTACTGCAGGCGACGGAAATCCCCGACGCGCGTGCATGGGCGACGCGTGTGACGCGCCAGGCGCGCGAGCATGTGCGCGCAGCGGCGAAGGCTCCGCGCACGAACGCGATCATCAACAACAGCTCGGCGCGTGCGCTCATCATTCCGGCCGCGGGCAGCGTGCGTGGCGCAGGCGGGACGTTCTTCCGCTCGGACATCACGTTCGTGAATTACAACGAGAACAATCAGCGCGTCGGCGTGTTGTGGCTGCCGAACGGCGGCGGCACTCCGCGCGGCTTCAGCATCAACATTGCGGGGAATCACCCGCCGACGACCACTGAAGATTTCGTCGGCACCACGCTCGGCCTCTCCGGCCTCGGCGCAATCATTCTGCTTCCGGTCGACGCCACCGGCGACTTCGACGAGAACGGCGCGATCGACGCGTATTCGCGCATCTGGACGCCGCAGCCGAACGCCACCGGCACGGTCTCGCAGCCGTTCCCGGCGGTGGAGCCGGATTACCTCACCGGCAACTACGAAGGCATCATCCTGGGCATGCGTCAGGATGCGAACTACCGCACGAACTATGGCATCGTGAACGTGAGCGAAGCCGATCTGCCGTTCACGCTCACGGTGTTCCCGGAGACGGGCAGCCCCGTGGAGACGACCATCAATGTGCCGTCGCTGAGCATGGTGCAGACGGGCATTCCGGCGGGCAACTTCGGGAAGTTGACGCTCGCGCTGAATGTGAACGCGCAGATTCCGGACAACGACTTTACGTGGGTCGGCTACGCGAGCAGCACGGACAACATCACGGGTGATGGATGGGTGTCGATCGCGGCGACCGCGTTCGATGATGACGATCTGGATAGTGAGGATCGGTAGGTATGGAG
>JALYOB010000226.1 GCA_030857085.1 Acidobacteriota bacterium
CCCGTACAGTCCGCGATCACGCCCGGGTTGCGCGCGTCGTCTTCCTTGATGTTGAAGACGATCTTCATGAGGTCCGAGCCGATGTCGGCGATCTTGGTGAAGATGCCGCCCGCGATGCGCAGCGCCGCGGCGCCGAGCGACTCACCGATCGCGAAGCCGATGAAGACCGGACCGGCGTATGCGCGCGGCACGAACAGCAGGATCGCGAGCATGATCAGCAGCTCGGTCGAGATGAGGAGCATGCCGATCGACATGCCGGCCTTGAGAGGAATCGAGTAGGTGGGGAACGGCTTGCCCTTGAGCGACGCGAACGCGGTGCGCGAGTTCGCGAAGGTGTTGATGCGGATGCCGAACCACGCGACGAAGTAGCTGCCGGCGATGCCGACGAGGCTCGCCGCGAGGATGATCACCACGCGCGCGAAGCCGAAGTGCCGCAGGAATCCAAAGTACACGACCATGATCGAGCCGATGAAGAGCTCGAGCACGAGGATGAACTTGCCCTGCGTCACGAGGTAGGTCTTGCAGGTCTCGTAGATCAGCTCCGAGATCTCCCGCATCGAGCGATGCACGGGAAGGTTCTTGAGCTGCACGTACATCATCAGGCCGAACAGCAGGCCGAGAATGCAGACGACGAGACCGGCCATGAGCAGCTTGTCGCCACCCATTCCAAGAAACTGCACGCTTCCGAGATCAGGCAGGACGAGCTCCGCCTCGGAGCGATGCTCGGTCGGCTGACCGGCAAGTTTCGATTCATTCGCCGCGACCGCCGGATCTCCCGCGGGATGGGACTCCTGCGCAACGGCAACCGCGCCGAATGCGAGAGTTCCGATCAGCGCGAGCAGCAGGACGCGCATGTACCAGGACTTCATTGTTTTCCTCCGTGCTGGGTAGAAGATGACCCTGTGGGGTTTGGGTCACTTAAAGGCGCGCGGATTGTAGCAAAGGTTTTTCGAGCGCCAGCAGCGGCTGGCGCGGCGTTGGGCTTTGGGCGTTGGGCTTTTGGGGTTTCTCGCCTGGACGTGACGCCATGACGAGAACCCCCAAACGCCCAACGCCGAACGCCCGCTGATGCGAGCGCATCGCACTCGCATCAGCGCATCAGCGCTCCACCAGCTCCAGATCCGCGGCCACTTCCAATGCGAACCTTCCCCGTCCGGTGGAGTTGATCTGCAGTTCGGGGCACTTTTCGCGCAACCGATGGCGCAGCAGGATCAGGCGGCTCTCGAGGTTGTCTTTCACCTCGGGCAGCCCTAACGAGCGATCGAGGCGCAGCTCGCGATTCGTGAACGCCGTCCGTCCCTGACGTTTGTATTCGTCGAGCAGCTTCCAGAGGATCCGGCCGGGGACGTTGCGGATCAGGTATTCGTTGTCGAGGAAGACTGCGTCGTCGTCGCGATAGTAGGTGAGCGTGCGTCGCGGACGCTGCGGTGCCGCGGCTGCAGGAGCTGTGACGCGTGGTTGCGGTGCTGCGTCAGTGGCCGGCGCGTCGTCGGACTGCATCACGCGATCGATGCCGAGGGCGATCTGATTGCCGATGATGTTGAGGTAGGCCTCGTCCCATTCGCCGAACGCGAGCGGATCGCGGCTTTCGGCGGAGAGCACGCCGATCAGGCGATCTTCGACCGAGAGCGGAATCACGAGCGCGCTCTGCGCATCGGGAAGGCCGGGCAGCGGGATCTCCGGACGGACGGCCCTGCTGCTCTCCGACATGACGGAACGGCGCACCGCACGTCCGTAGCGGAGGCTCTCATCGAGACCGCTGATGCGCAGCACGCGCCGCTCGCGCGCGACGGTGCCGATGAGACCTTCGCCCATCGCTACTTCCGCTCCGACGCCGCCGCCGTAGCCGCGGCAGGCGATCGTGACCAGCCGGTTCGCCGATTCTTCGTTGAGCAGCACGATCGTGTGCTGAAAGCCAAAGTAGACGTCGAGCGCGTCGAGCGCCGCGGCGAGGAGCGTCTCGAGATCGTCCGCGCGATTGATGCGTTCGGAGACGAGTTGCAGTCCACGCATTTCGGTGCGCAGTCCGCCGACCGAGATTTCCTCCTGCACGTCTGCCGGTGCGCCGGTGAGAAAGCCTTCCACGCGCTCGGCGCGGATCACTTCGAATACATCGCATGCGATGAGACGGAAGACGCCTTCCATGCCGGTGTGCGATGCGATGGCCTGAATGCGCATGGCCATGGTTTCGAACAGCGGCCCCGATTTTTCGGAGCGGAGGAAGCGGAGGCGGAGGCGATACGCCTGGAACGTGACCGGGTCGTAGATCTCGACGGTGACGTTCGGGTTCTCTTCGAGATTGCGGCGCGTCTTGTTAAAAAATTGGCAGGAGAGCGCGACGTGCGTCTCGTCGATGAGGTAGACCTGGCTGACGTACGTCACGTTCGGCATGCCGGTGGCGTCGGCGGAAGCGACGAGGCTCGGCACGACGCCGTGAAAGCAGCGCGAGATCGAGGAGAGCTTGATCATCCGATCGCGTTGCCTGCTTTCGGTCCGGGAGTCTGGTCGAAAACCTGTTCGACGGAAACGTCGATCGCGAACGCCGGCCAGTGGGCCATGCTGCGAATGAGGTGCGTCGGCACGCCTGTCGCGCCGAGAACGTCGGCAAATTGCGAGAGGCGCTCGCGGACGAATGCTTCGTCGGAGGGAGGCGCGAGCCGCACGCCGCGCGTCAATCCTTTGATCTGCACGGAGTCATGCGTGAGCGGACGAGAGCAGCCGATGGCGACGCGCCGTGTAGTGGCGACGTTGGCGACCGTTTCCTGTCCCGTGGCCGCGGGAACGTAGACGGTGACGGTGTCGAAATCATCCTTCGAAGTGAGCGCGACGCCGCGGCAGCAGGTCGGAACGCCGTCGGCGTCGACCGTGGCGACAAACACCGACACCCCTTCGTTGAGAAAGTTCCGGAGTCTTTCCTGAGGCATGTGCGGAGGGATTTTAGGATTTTTTTAGGAGGGGCGTGAGGTGTCATCCTGAGCCGCCGGAGGCGCGTAGCGCCGGAGGACGGTCGAAGGATCCCCTGCGGATGAACGAGACACGCGCTGTCGGGAGGGGGTCCTTCGCCGTCTTCGCTTCGCTCAGGATGACACCAACGGAATCCGCAACATCACCGGATCCTTCAACCGCGATTTCGGCCACAACTTGTGCTCTTCGAACGAGCGCAATCCCGGATTGGCGATGAAGTAAAACTCGTCCCCCACCACCACCCCCGTCGTCGGCACTTCAAAGAGAGGGTTCTTCGATTCGAGAATCTCCACGCGCCCGCTGTCGGCTCCGATGCGCACGACGCGCGCTCGGCCGATCGCGTTCTGGATTCCGATCAGATTGCCGCGATGCATCGACAGGCCGTCGATGCCGTTCATGATCGTGTTGGTCTCGATCGGCTCCCGTTTGCCATCCGCAAGGCTCACGCGCGTGATGCCGCGAAAGTCGGCGACGTACAACGTTTTGCCATCATCCGTGGCGGTGATGCCGTTGGGGAAGCGGAAGTCGTCGAGCCAGGCGTCGAGCGTGTCCACGTCCGCGGCCGTGCGCAGAACCTGGTTCCGCACTGTATCCGTGACCAATACACTGCCGTCGGCGAGGATCGTCAGATCGTTCAGCATCGACGGCTGATTGGGTGAGCCGATCGCGAACTGTTTGACGATGCTGCCGTCGCGCAGGTCGAACGCGAAGAGGATCGATCGTCCCTGCAGCTCGGGCGTGTAGCCGACCATCTCCTCGGCCGCCGAGGACGCGACCCACAGGAGCCGCCGCTTCGCATCGACGTGCATGCCGAGGGAGCTGAGCATGCCGTGTGCGGCCTCGGGGAGGAAATCGGTGGCGCGGCCGCGGCGATCGATGCGCACGACGTTGCGGTGGTAGATGCTGCTCACATAGAACACGTCGTCGACCGGGTCGTACGTGATGCCCTCGGGGATGAGATCGCGGTGATTGGCGAGCGTGAACGCCGTCTCCGCTTTGTGCACGAGCGGCTCGCGTGCATCGAGGCGCGCGGCGACGTCGCGAAACGCGGTTGTGTTCGTGTTGCGGAAGTCGTGCGGCGGGATGCCGTGATCCCACCCCAGTTCATCGAGTCGCGTGAGCCACTTCACGACGTTCGCTGCGTCATGCGCGCGGTCGTAGTACGTGGCGAGGATGTAAATCCACGGCGTGTTCTTCGGCTGTTGCGCGACCGCTTCCTCGAGCTGTGCGATCGCGCCGCGGGTCGCGTCGTCGACCACGAACGGCTTGGCGGGAGGCGCGGCCGTCGTGCAGGCGAGAAGAGAAACGAGGAGAGCGAGAAGAGCCGCGCGCTTCATGTGCGCGGGGGAGTGTAGCGGGCCGGTACGGGACCGGCCCGTGACACTTGCGTTACTGCGTTACTGCGCGCTCGCGGACTGCGGCGCCTGGATGTGGATTTCGACGCGGCGGTTCTGCTGGCGGCCTTCCGGCGTATCGTTCGAGGTCTTGGGACGCGACTCGCCGTAGCCGTAGACGGTGATCGCGCCGGACGCAACGCCCTGATCGATCAGGTAGTCGGCGACGTTCGCCGCTCGCTGTTCGGAGAGGCGCTGGTTGTACTGATCCGTACCGGTCGCGTCGGTGTGCCCCTCGACGACGATGCGATTGTCGGGATACTGACGGAAGTTCCGCGCAAGGTCGTCGAGCGTGCTGCGGGACGCGCCGCGCAGCGCGGCCGAGTTGTAGTCGAAGAGAATGTCGTTCGTCAGGCGAACGGAGATCTCACCTTCCGACGGGCGCTCGACTTCGACACCCTGAATCTGACGGAGCTCCTGCTCCTGCTTATCCATCCGGCGACCCGCTGCCGCACCGATCGCGGCGCCCGCGGCAGCGCCGATGACGGCGCCCGTGCGGTTGTTGCCGCCCTGATTTCCGATCACTGCACCGGCGACGCCGCCGATGACCGCTCCGATCGCGGCACCGCGCTTGGTCTTGCGGTTCGGATCGTCGTTGTTCGACGTTCCCGTCGACGCGCACGCAAACGTGAACGCGGCGATGAGCACGAGGATGAGACCTTTACGTAGCATCTTGTTCAAGACAACCTCCTATGGTTCGTAAAACAGAAACGACGCTCGTTTCCGAGCGTCGTTCTTTCAACATCGATACCGCTGCCGATCCTTACGCGTTGTTCGCGCGGATGTAGAGCTCGACGCGGCGGTTCTGCTGACGGCCGCTGGCGGTCGAGTTCGACGCCTTCGGACGCGACTCGCCGTAGCCGACCGCGTCGATGCGCGAGCCGCGGACGCCCTGGTTCATCAGGTAGTTCGCGACGCTGTCGGCGCGACGTTCCGAGAGACGGCGGTTGTACGAGTCGGAGCCGGTCGAGTCGGTGTGACCCGCGACCACGATGGTCGTATCACCGTACTTTTCGAAGACGTTGGCCATCTCGCGCAGCTCGTCTTTCGAGGTGCCACGCAGCCCGGCCGAGTTGTAGTCGAACAGGATCTCGTTGCGGACGGTGACCTTCAGCTCGTCTTCATCCGTACGGGTGACGTCGATGCCTTCGATCTGACGGAGCTCGCGCTCCTGTTTGTCCATCATGGCGCCGACGATCGCTCCGGTCGCGGCACCGACCGCGCCGCCGATGATGGCGCCGCGCTTGGCGTTTCCCGAGCCGCGGTTGTTGTGGATGATCGCACCGGCGATCGCGCCGGCGACGCCGCCGATGACCGCGCCCTTTTTCGTCTTGTCGCGCGAGGTCGCAACGTCACCAGCGAAGGCGGTGGTGGCCATGAGAGCGATGAGCAGAGATGCGATGAACTGTTTCATTGGGTTTCTCCTTCGTTCTGCCTCCCTTATCGCAACCGTTCTGCCAAGCTTATTGTAATTAAGGCAAAAAAGCTCGGGCGCGTGGCGGGCCGGCACGCGGCGGTGTACGATTCGCGGCGATGGCCGCGGACCGACCGCTTCTGGATGTGCTGCGCAACTCATTGCAGTACGGCGACTTGTCGTTCCGCGACTTCATGGAGCTGGCGCTCTACCACCCCGAATTCGGGTATTACGCGAGGGCGGCAAACCCGGTCGGGAAGGGGGGCGATTACGTCACCGCACCCTCGCTGAGTCCGGTGTTTTCGTTTGCTCTAGCCGGCCTCTTCCGCGAGTTCGTGCGCCGTAGCGAGGGCGCGTTGTGCACGTTTGTGGACATCGGCTGCGGCGATGGGGGCCTGGTCCGCGCAGTTGCGGCGCAAACAGGCGAAAAGAGCGCGAGATTTTTCGGAGTGGATCGCGCGCTGGCGCGCGTGACGCCCGCCGAAAACGTGACGTTCGTCCGCTCGATCGATGAGGTGCCGCGCGACGGATGGCACTTCCTCTTCAGTAATGAGTTGTACGACGCGATTCCGTTCGCGCGGCTGGTGCAGCGCGGCGAGCATCTGCACGAGCTGTGGGTCGCCGAGCGCGATGGCGCGCTCGACTGGAGCGAACACGAGGCCGCTCCGCTCTACGATGACTACTTTGCCGCGCGAGGGATCGAGTTGGCGGAAGGGCAGTTCGCCGACATCACGCCCGAATGGGAAGCGCTGCATGAAGAGGTGGTGCGGCACAGCGAGCATGCGCTCGTCGTGACCATCGATTACGGCTACCCGGAGAAGAAGCTGTTTCACTCCCGCGCGCGCCGCTTCGGCACCGCCGCCGCCTACTCGGGTCAGCGCGTGCATCGCGATCTCCTCGCAAATCCCGGCGAGCAGGACCTGACCGCGCACATCAACTTCACTGATCTGGAGCGCGCAGGAGAGCGTCACGGCGCACGCACGCTCTTTTTCGATCGCCTCGCAACATTTCTCCTCTCCATCGGCGCGACCGAGCACGAACTCTTCCGCCCCATGCAGGACGTTGCCATCGAATCGGCGGAAGAAGGTCTCGCACTCCTGCAGCATCGCGAAGACGCGAAACGCCTCATCCTTGCCGACGGCATCGGCGAAGATCTGCGTGTGCTCGTGCAGGCGAAAGGCGTGGCGGGGGAGGGGTGGAGGTTTCAGAAGCCGCTGTATTGATGGGTGGCGAGTGGCGTGTGGCGAGTTGCCAGGGCGGTGTCGCCTGGGCGGGAAGGCGCTGGCGACTCGCCGCGATGCACTGGCTCGGGAACGGG
>JALYOB010000025.1:0-2902 GCA_030857085.1 Acidobacteriota bacterium
TCGTGGTGGGTGTAGTCGCAGGCGCCGGCGCCGAGCCAGCAGCACAGGCCGTCATCAACAGCAGAGCTGCGATGGCGAGGGTGGGTTTCATTCGAGGTCCTCCGGCGCGGGACTAGTGCAGATCGTGTGACAACGGAGGCGGTTCTTTGTCACGAGCCGGTTGCACCAATTCCGAGGTCATTCGCAAACGCGTTCGACCGTTCCCGAAGCGGACGCGCATTCGGCATGGGCGAACGTGCGACCCTTCGCCGCATGAAACTCCGGTCGGCGATTCTCGTCCTGGCCCTCGGCTGCGCACCGCTCGCGGTACCGTCAGGCGCACCGTCAGCCGCGGCAATCGCGGGAACGCCGGCGCCTTTCGCGACAGGCCCGGACGACTATGGTCCGGCGTTCACGCCGGATGGCAAAACGGTCTATTTCACTCGTCGTGTGAATCGCCGCGGTGCGGAGAACATCGTCGTTTCGCACTTCCGGAATGGCCGCTGGTCCGAGCCGCAGGCCGCACCTTTCTCGGGCGCCGCGCAGGACAAAGAGCCGTTCCTCTCGCCCGACGGAAAGCGGCTCTTCTTCGCTTCGACGCGCGACGGCGGCGGCCGCCGTTCCGGCTTCGATCTCTGGTTCGTGGAGCGAAAGAACGGAGCGTGGAGCGCGCCCCAAAAACTCGACTCGACCGTGAACTCCGACGCATACGACAATTACCCGGCGGTGAGTGCGAACGGTACGCTTTATTTCGGGTCGGAACGGCCAGGCGGCAAAGGGAACGTCGACCTGTATCGCTCGCGCCGCGTCAATGGCCGCTACACCGCTGCCGAGAATCTCGGCGATGCCATCAACACCCCTTACGTCGAAGCCGACCCGTACATCGCACCGGACGAGAGCTTCATGATCTTCTGCTCGACGCGCGAGGGCGGCTTCGGAGAAGGCGACCTCTATATCACCTACCGCCGCGGCACCAGCTGGACGCCGCCCGTGAACCTCGGCAGCACGATCAACGGGCCGCAGTTCGACTACACGCCTCTCCTGTCGCCGGACGGCAAGCGTTTCTACTGGAGCCGCGGCTGGGGCGGGATCTACGAGATCCCGGCCCGAGCGCTGCCGCGGGAGAAATGACGTCCGCCGCCGCCCGTTCGCCGCGTGGCGCGGCCGCATTCCTGCTGCTGCAGCTCGCCGGATGGAGTGCGTACGCTGTCGATCGCTATCTCTCCGACCGCGGCTTGCATCCCGCATCGGTCGTCTTCCTCTGCGTCGCCTGTGCTCTGACGACGGTGCTGCTATGGCCGATCTATCGCGCGTTGTGGCGCCGCACCCATGCACTGCCGGTGATCGGCGCCGTCGTCATTGTCGCGTCGTGTCTCGCCGCGTTTCTCTGGCTTCTGATCAGTGCGATGCTGTTCGCGGCGGCGGAGATCGGACGTCCGCCGGAAGGGCCGCTCTCCCGCTACCTCGCCGAAACGCTCCACTACACGCTGGTGCACCACAAGCCGTTCCTCTTCCTCTCCTGGAGTGCGATCTATTTCGCGATCCGGTACTGGGACGACGCGCAACGCCGGGAACGCGACGCATTGACTGCGGCGGCGGCCGCGCGCGAAGCGGAGCTGAAGATGTTGCGATATCAGCTGAATCCGCACTTTCTCTTCAACTCTCTCAACTCCGCGGTCGCACTGGCGAAGAGCGCCCCCGATCGCGCGGAACAGATGCTGACGCAGCTGTCCGACTTTCTCCGTTACGCGCTCGCGAGCGCGACGCCTCCCGACATCTCGCTGCGGGAAGAGCTCGAAGCCATCAGCACCTACCTCGCCATCGAAGCGGTGCGGTATGAGGACAAACTCGTCGTGCGGACGGATGTCGCACCCGAAGCAGGGACGTTTCGCGTCCCGAGCTTTCTCCTGTTGCCGCTGGTGGAAAACGCGATCAAGTACGGCATGGCCAGCAGCGCGCCGCCGCTCGTGCTCGAGATCAGCGCGCGCGTCGACGACGACGCCATGTTGCGCCTCGAAGTCGTCCATACCGGCAGATGGCAGGACTCCGATCGCGCCGATGTGAAGCGAGGCATCGGCATCGGCCTCGAAAACGTGCAGCAGCGGCTCACCGCCGCCTTCGGAACGAGACAGCGGCTGGAGGTTTACGAAGAAGGAGGCCGCGTTCACGCGGTCATCGAGCTTGCCGCGAGGAGTGCCCATGCCTGAGCCATTGCGCGCGGTGATCGTCGACGATGAGCGGCTCGCACGCGAACGCCTGCGCGAGCTGCTGAACGAACTCGAGGGCGTGACCGTCGCCGGCGAGGCCGATGACGTCGCGAGTGCCGTGGTCGTCGTGCAAAGCGTGCAGCCGGACGTCGTGTTTCTCGACGTCGCGATGCCCGCCGCATCGGGATTCGAACTGCTGCCTGCGCTCGGCAGCGGCGCGCATGTCGTCTTCGTCACCGCATACGACGAATACGCCGTGCGCGCATTCGAGGTACATGCGCTCGATTACCTCCTCAAGCCCGTTCGCCCGGAGCGTCTGCGCGACACGCTGACGCGACTGCGCGAAGCACAGCCACGGCATGCGGCGGACCTCCGGCCGCTCGACTATGACGATTACGTGCTGCTCGATGGAGGCAAATACCAGCGCTTCGTGCAGGTGCGTACGATTCAGCTCATCGCCGCGGCCGGCGTCTACACGGAAGTCTTCACGGCTGCCGGGGAGAAGACCGTCGTCGCGACGCCGCTCGCTGCATGGGAACGCCGGCTGCCGCCGCGCTACTTCGCACGCGTACACCGCTCCACGATCGTTGGACTCGAGCAGATCGACCGGATCGAGAAATCCTTCGGACGGCAGCGAATGTATCTCCGCGGACTCGCTGAGCCGGTCGCGGTCAGCCGCCGCGGCGCCGCGATGCTGCGCAAGCGGTGGCGCTGAG
>JALYOB010000025.1:2912-15571 GCA_030857085.1 Acidobacteriota bacterium
GACAAGGGCCACGCATGACTCCTCCTCCGCAGCCACGCGAGCCGGGATCGATCCGCGTGATGATCGTCGAAGATCACCACGTGGTGCGCGCGGGCATCCGCGCGATCCTCGAGCGGCAGCCGGACTTCGTCATCGCAGACGAGGCCGCGGATGCACACGATCTGGTCGCGCGCTACCAAGCGTGCGGCGCGAACATCGCGCTCGTGGACCTGCGGCTCGGAAGGCATTCGGGACTGGATGCGATTCGCGCGCTCATCGCGCACGATCCGCAGACGCGCATCGTCGTCCTGACGCACTGTTCGGACGACGATCACGTTTCGGAGGCGATGTGCGCAGGTGCGCACGGATACGTGCTCAAGTCGGATGATCCGGCAGAGATCGTGAGCGCGCTTCGGGCCGTTCACGCCGGCCGCAGGTATCTCAGCCCCGAAGTCTCGGAGACACTCGCCGGCGCATTCGGCTCGCCGGAACTGACGCTGCGCGAGCGGCAGGTGATCGGCCTCCTCGCGCGCGGAGAGAAGAACCGCAACATCGCCCGTCTCCTCGGCGTCACCGAGGAGACGATCAAAGGGCACGTGAAGAACATCCTCGCGAAACTCGGCGCGAGCACGCGCACCGAGGCCGTGACCCGCGCTGTGCGCCGAGGGTGGATTCGCATCGACTGATCGATGTCGTTGTCGCTGCGGCTCCAAACGATCGTGTAACGGTTCGGCCACGTTCCCGCGTCGACCAGACTCCGTCTCGCGCTGGCCGCTCTCGCGCCGCTGCTGTTTTCGCCGCGCTCCCCCCTCGAAAGAGGGGATTGGACCGCCCCTTTGTCGGCTGTCGGCAACGAGGCGGCGATGACTACTCTCGCGCCACTTGACGGCGGTACGGCCATACGGCCGTTGATCCGCCCTTCCGGCAACGAGCAGGAATCGAATCAAGATCGAGGAGAGAGTGTGATGCGTCGAGCGTTAGTGATCCTGTTGATCTTTCTGAACGTCCTATCTGCCATCGCGCAACAGCCGGCGTTGACCGGTCGCTCGCGCGCGGCGCGCAGCAGCCCGCGTCTCGTGGCAACCAACGGCGCGCCTGTCGCGTCGTTCACCGCCACGATCGGCGCGCGCACCGGAGAGGGAATTCCGGTCGACTTTGACGCGCGCGGGTCGAGCGATCCGGACGGCCAGATGCTCAGCTACTTCTGGGACTTCGGAGATGGCTACCTCGGATCCGAGGCCGTCATGCGGCATGTCTACGGTTCGCCGGGCACGTACACCGTCACGCTGACCGTCTCCGACGGCATGGAGTCGTCGGACGAGACGCGGCAGGTCGCCACAGAATCGACGAACCGTCCGCCGGTGGCCGACTTTGTCTTCTCGCCGTCGCAGCCGATCGCCGGACAGCCGGTCGCGTTCACCAATCACTCCGCGGATGCCGACGACGCGACGCTCAGCTACAACTGGTCCTTCGGCGACGGAGCGACGTCCAGCGAGGCAAACCCGACGCACACCTTCGCAGCGAAGAACGTGTACAACGTGGTGCTCACCGTCAGTGACGGCAAGCCGAACGGGCATGCCGAGAAGGTCGTCAGCGTCACAGTCGAACGGGGCAACGAAGCGCCGGTCGCATCGTTCACCTTCTCGCCGTCCGCTCCCGAAGCGGGACAGAGCATCACATTCAGCAGCACTTCCGGAGATGGCGACGGCGATCCGATGACGTATGTGTGGGACTTCGGTGACGGCACCACGTCCACCGGCAAGATCGCGCAGAAGACCTATGCCTCCGCCGGCACCCGCACCGTCAGGCTGACGGCAACGGATGACAGGGGTGCGTCCGGCTCCACGACCACGAGCGTGACCGTGCGTGACGCGAACCGTCCTCCCGAAGTCGACTTCACGCCGACCATCGTCTCGAGCGCACCCAATCGGATGGTCGTCCAGTTCGATTCGAGCGCGACGCGCGATCCGGAAGGGCAGCCGCTGGTCGCATACGAATGGAACTTCGGAGACGGAGCGATCGTCGGGAGCACGGCCGCCTCTCCCGAGCATACGTACACCGAAGCGCGAAATTACGAGGTGACGCTCCGCGTGTCGGATGGTCGCTCGTGGGGAGAGCGGACGAAAACCGTCATCGCACCTTTGAACCGGCCGCCAACGGCGAACTTCTCTGTTTCTCCGGCCCAGCCGATCGCGCGTGAGACCGTCACGTTCACGAACGGCTCGAGCGATCCCGATGGCGACACGCTGAGCTACACCTGGTCGTTCGGCGACGGCGGCACGTCGACGTTGCCCAGTCCGACGCACACATACGCCACGAAGAACATGTACGAAGTCGTGCTCACCGTCAGCGACGGGAAGGCGAACGGCACCGCGCAGAAGACCGTGAACCTTCTGGTCGAGCGTGGCAATGAACCTCCGGTCGCCGATTTCACGTTCTCGCCGGCCTCGCCTGTCGTCGGGCAGAGCATCACCTTCACCAGCACTTCCGGCGATGGAGACGGCGACGCGCTCACCTATTTGTGGGAGTTCGGCGACGGCACCACGTCGACTCTGCCGACCGCGACGAAGACCTATGTCTCCGCCTGGAGCCCCACCGTCAGATTGACGGTACGCGACAGCTTCGGGGCGTCGAGCTCGATCAGCAAGACGTTCACGGTCACCGAAGGCAACCGGCCGCCGTCGGCCGATTTCACCTGGCAGGTTCACAACGCGACGCAGACCTCACTGCCGGTCTATTTCGACGCGAGCAAGTCGTTCGACCTCGACGGTGACACGCTGACCTACAGCTGGACCTTCGGCGACAGCCGCAACAACACTGCCACGGGCGTGCAGGTCGAGCATGTGTACACGCAACCGGGTACGTACCGCGTCACGCTGACGGTCACGGACAATCGCTCCCCCGTCGTGGTGAAGGCGTATGACGTGCCGGTCGCTCCCCCCTCGACCACGAATCACCCGCCGGACGCCCGCTTCAGCTGGTCTCCGACCGAGCCATCGGTCGGTCAGATGATCACGTTCACCAACACGTCGGACGATCTGGACGGCGATCCTCTCACCTGGCGCTGGTCGTTCGACGACGGCACCACGTCCACGCAGAAGAATCCACTGAAGGCGTTCGATACGGCAGCGCCGCACCGCGTCATCCTCGAGGTTTCGGATGGAAGGGCCGCCACCCCTTCGTCGATCGAGTCGACGATCAACGTGGTCCAGAAAATCAATCAGTTTCCTTCGGCGAATTTCAGCTACGCACCGTCGGCGCCGGCGGCCGGTCAGGCCATCACCTTTACCGACCTCTCGAGCGATCCCGACGGCGATCCGCTGACGTACACCTGGAGCTTCGGCGACGGCACGACCTCGACGCTGCGAAATCCCTCGAAGTCGTACAGCGCGGCGAGTTCGTACACCGTGAGCCTCAGCGTTTCCGACGGCCGCGGCGGTTCGAGCACACTGACGAAGCCGATCACCGTTTCGACCACCGCCCCCACCGGCGCCCCGGTCCTGACGTTCAACCGCCCCACGGGAACCACGGTCACCTCGCCCGCCTTAGCGATCACGATTGAAGTGTCGGGCGAGCAATTGAACGTCAGCACGGGCTCGCTCCGCCTCAATGGCGTGGACGTGACGGCCAGCGTCACTGTCACTGAGTCCACACCCACTCGCATCGTCGGCACCGCGACCCTGCAATTAGCGCTCGGGTCGAACACGATCGTGGCCGCGGTTTCCGACGCAGCAGGACGCCGTGGAGAGGCAACACTCCTGGTGACGTACCAGAAGGAAACGGTCGTCGCCGGGCCGGTCCTGAAATACAGCCGCGCCTCCGGCACCACCGTCACCGACCCCGCGTTGCCGCTCACGATCGAGGCGACGGGAACGGACCTGGTGGTCAGCACCGGCGCGATCCAGCTCAATGGCACGGCCATCACGTCGATCTTTGCGGTGCCCGTCCAGACATCGACCAGAGTCGTCGCCGATGGAACGGTGCAACTCGCACCCGGCGCGAACACCATCGTCGCCTCGATCTCCGACGCCGCGGGCCGCCGCGGTGAGCAGACATTGACGGTGACTTACGACAATGCGGCGGCGGGTTTGGTCAGCCCGACGGTGACCGCACCGGCCAGTCTTTCGCTCACGCCGGGCGCACAGCGCACCGTCAAATTCCAGGTCAAAAACAACAGCACCACGAATCGCACGTTCGCGTTCGTGGCCACGTCGTCCAATACGGCCGCGGTGGCCGATCCGGCAGATCCGATCAGCCAGTTGATCGCGGCCGGCGCGAGCATCGACGTCGCGGTGAACGTGAGCGTCCTCTCCGCCGCTGCGGCTGGCGCCAGCGCCACCATCGCTCTGACCGCGACCGACACCGGAAACGCAGCAAAGACGGCCAGTGGGTCGTTCGTCGCCACGATCGCGCTGGTCGATTTCCAATTGGATCTTTCCCCGCACAATGGCGAGAACCTCAATGTGGCGCAGTTCGGCGCAACGCTGAGTTACACCACCCCTTCGTACGTCAGCATGGACACGCCGCGCGCGCTGACGCTCTTCTACTCCAGTGCACAGGCGAATCCGAAAGGGTTCGTCCAGGTGGACGTCAATGACAACAGCGCCACGCCGGCCGAGCAGTACTCGATCCTGCTTCGCGACAAAGATGGCAACGCCGTCACACTGAGCACCGGCACCACCGAGGCGTTCTATGAGGGTGGTGCGGGGATTTCGCGCCTTGCCGCGCAGTTCGACGCGGCGGCACTGCCGACCGGCGCCTACGCGTACACACTCGTCGTACGCAAATGGGTCGGCGGAAACTCCTCGGAGCGCACTGCGCCCGTCCGCGTATTGATCCTGAACGAGAGTCACAGTCCGTATGGCGCCGGCTGGAGCGTGGCCGGACTGATGCGCCTCCACAAACAGACGGACGGTCTCGTGCTCACCGCCGGCGACGGCACCATTCAATTCTTCCCCCTCGCAGCCTGCACCGGTACCACCTGCAATTACAACGCTCCGCGCGGTGTGTTCATCCAGTCGCTCGTCGAGAGAGCAGAAGAACCGTCGGACCGCTTCATCATGAGGTCCTATGACGGCTCGAAAGCCGCGTTCAGCCGCGAGGGCGTCCTCTGGCGCATGGAGGATCGCTTCCTCAATCAGATCGTCTATGAATATGCGGGGGACGAACTCCGCTTCATCACCGATGCGGCCGGGAAACGCATTTCCCTCAACCCGATTGCCGGCGGTTTCACCATCAGCGACCCCGGCACACCGAGCCGCGTCGTCTCCTTGACCATCGATGCCAATCATGACCTCCGGTCGATCGTCGATCCCGAGAACGTGACCGCGCTCCAGGCCGATTACGTCAACCACCGCGTATCAAATTGGAGTGACCGCGGCGGCAACCGCTGGGACGCCGCTTATGACGGCTTCGGTTCTCTGATGACCACCACCGCTCCGGCGGTGATGGTCCGCGAGCCGTCGGGTGTGGACGTCCAGGTGCGTCCGGCGACGACGAGCGTCTCATTGGCGGCTGCCGTACTGCCGGAATCCGGCCGCGGCACCTCTTCGATCAAACCTGCTGCGCGCGTCATCCCCTCCAATGTGCGGGTGCGATTCACCGACGCGAAGAACAACACCACTGCAGTGCAGATCGACCGGATGGGCACAGTGCTTCGCGAGGAGGCACCGCTCGGACATACGACCATTTACGAGCGGGACGAGCATTCGCGCGTCGTTCGCACGACCGGCCCGTCGGGCGTCGTGGTGGAAAACGACTGGGATCCCGCGCTTCCCTTACTGAAGAAGGTGACGACGAAAATCGACGCCACCCAGCAGCAGATCGTGAACTACACCTATGAGCCGAAGTATCTCCAGCCCGAACGGATTTGGGGTGATGGCCTCGAGGAAGTGCTCAATCGCTACACGGCGGATGGCCGGCTCCTCGAAACCAGGCTCGCAGGAGACGAAGCGCGGGTGACGCACTACTCGTTCGACGCGCGCGGCCGGATCACCTCCACGAGCGATCCTGAGGGGCACGCAACGTTCTATGAGTACGATGCCAACAACGCATGGATGAACGTCGATGCGGTCAGCAGCGGAATGGTTTCGGCGCCGGCCGACAAGCGCCGCCGGACGACATTCTCGTATGACCAGTACGGCCGCAGAGAACAGGTGACCGACCCCGAGAATCACACGTCGCTGACCGGGTACGACGCGGTCGGGCGCACGCGATTCGAAACGGATGCGAACGGTGGGAGGACCGATTATGTGTACGACCGGCTCTTCCTCCGTTCGGTGATCGACGCGGAACGGAAAACGCACGGCTTCGACTACAACGCACTCGGCTGGCTGGAGCGGCAAGTCGATCCGGGACAGCGTGCGTCGACATACCGGTATGACCGGAACGGCAACGTCGCCACCCGCACGAATCGGAATCTGCAGACTGTGACGTTCAGCTACGACGCGGTCGACCGCGTGCTGACACGGACCGCCGACGGCGCCACGACTACATATACGTACGACAACCCGGCCGGGCGCTTCGTGACGGTCGAAAATCCATTGAGCCGTGAGACGCTTCGGTACAACTCCTCCGGCGACGTGACCGAGCAGGCGAGCCTCAGGAACGGCACGGCCAGATACACGCTGAACTCGATTTACGATCCGCGGCACCGGCGCGAACAGCTGTCGATGTCCGAGCCGTTCCAGCGCTCGATCCGTTATGGCTATGTCGCCGAAAAGCTCAAGACCCTGACCGACCTCGAGGGGAAGATCACCAGCTTGAATTACAACGATGATGGCCAGCTCGAATCGCTGACGCTGCCGACCGTGCGTCCGCTGACCATGACGAAGGCATACGCGTCGACGCACCAGGCGACGCGCGTTCTCTACGACGACGGCAATGTCGATCTGTCGCTCGGCTACTGGCTCACGCTCACTAAACGGGGACTGATCGAGAGCGTCTACAGTGCGACACGGAAGAAGGTGCGCAATTACGGGTATGACTTCGCCGGTCAATTGAGGGGTGCGGACGACGCAGACGTCTTTTCGGTGGAACCGTGCCCCGACGATTCGGCGGCGTTCACCCATGACGGAGAACCGTGCGGTCTTCCGCAATTGTCGCAGCCGACATGGTCTCAGGCGTTCAGCTACGACAAAGTCGGCAATCGCACCGATTCCGGCGCCGCTCACGTCGACAATCGAATGACGGCCTTCGCCGGACAGACGCTCGGCTATGACAATGAGGGCAATCTCACCAGCAGAAGCACGCCCGCCGGCTTACAGACATTCACCTGGAACAGTCTCGGGCAGCTCGCCACTGTAACGGTGCCCGGTAGCGGCACATACAGCTACGGCTACGACGGTCTCGGCCGGCGAATCCGCAGGACCGAGCCGAGCGGCAGCGTGACCGAGTACCTCTACGACGGCGACGATCTCTTCATGGAGCTGCGCAATGGCGCTCCGCTCCGCGAGTACACCTACTATCCCGGCATCGATCGGCCGCACAGTGTGATCCAGCGCGAAGGCGCGCGGGCCGGGGAGACGTTCTATTACGCCATGGAGGAGCCGAACAACGTCGCCGGCCTGATCGACCGCAACAACCAGGTGGTCAACCGCTATGTGTACCAGCCCTTCGGCGTGACCCAGTCTGCGACCGAGGGAACTCCCAATCCGCTTCGCTACCTGGCGCGAGAGTGGGATCCCGGCACGAGCCTCTATTACGTCCGCAACCGCTGGTACGCGCCGGAGCTCGCACGCTTCATCAGTGAGGATCCGATTGGGCTGGAGGGGGGCATCAATCCGTATGCATATGCGGGTAATGACCCCGTCAACCGCACTGACCCGTCGGGTCTCGACCCGGTGGAAGGTTGTGACAATGGCAGCAAAATGATCATTTCCTACGACGCGCATGGCGTCATCACCAACATCACCTTCATCTGCCGCACTACGGATCCGACGAACCCGCGAAACACCCACCCGTCAGGGCGTGGCGCCTGGCCGTGGCCGACGCTGCCTCTGCGGTACCCCACGATCACGCCAGGCGTAGACTTCGACTTCGACTATGCGAACCCGAAGCAGGCGACCATTCGAGCGACGGATCAATTCGAACGGGCGCGCCAGCAGGAGTTTCAGAAATACGTCGACAGCCGGTGCAGAATGTACACGGCGGGATGGCTCATCGAAAATATCGCGTTGTCGTGGGGCGGCGGCGCCCCCGGTGTGCTGCTTGGGGAACCACCACCGAGCGTCGTTGGCCGTAGCCGCTACATTCCCGGCTACACGTCCCCTTATCGCGGCTTCCGGCCCATTTCGGCGGGAGACGAGATGCCTGGATCGACTCTCGCTGATCTCACCAGTTTCAAAGCAGAGCTGATGTGTCGGCACGCGTCGTTCAATCTGAATTAGGCAACACTGCCGAGTGAAGAGGGCGCTCGCGACCGCGGGCGCCCTCTTGCTGGAAAAAGCGGAACGTCGCGCGTGCGTGCTGGGGACGATTCGAGCCCCCTCCGTCCCTGTCCGCCTTTTCTGCTACTGTTACCACTCCCATGAAAATCGCATTCATCAAACCGCCCGTCGGCGGCATTCTCGGTTTGGAAATGCTCACGTTCGTTGAGCCCCTCGGCCCGATCTGCGTGGCTGCGTGTCTCGAGGCGGATGGGCACGCGTGCAGGGTGCTCGACCTCCGCATCGATGGCGAGGAACAGGGGCTCGCGGACTGCCGCAGGTTCGATCCGGATGTGGTCGGGCTGCAGTGCAACTTCACCACCGAACGCAATCGCACCATCCGGCTCGCGCAGCGGATCAAACGGGAAATGCCGCGCGCGTTCGTCGTCATCGGGGGCCATGACGCCTCGCGCGATCCGGACTGGTTTCATCACGACGCGATTGACGCCATTGCAGTCGGCGACGGCGAGGAAGTCATGCCGCCGCTCGTCAACGCGCTGCGCGACGCGCGCGATCTGAAGAAAGTCGAAGGGCTATGGATTCGCGACGGCCAGCAGTGGATCTTCACCGGCCACGCACCCTCACGCCCGAATCTCGACTCCTATCCCCTGCCCGCGCGACACCTCATCGAGCGTTACGCCGACAAGTACTACATCAACTTCCGCAAGCCGCTCGCGCTGATGGAAACGGCGCGCGGCTGCCCGTTCAAATGCAACTTCTGCTCGGTCTGGAAGTTTCACGAGTCAACCTTCCGCGAGAAATCGCCCGAGCGTGTGGTCGAAGAACTCCGCACCATCAGCGCGCCGAACATCTTCATCACCGACGACATCTTCTGGATGAACGTGCGCCGCGGTGAGGAGATGGCGAAGCAGATCAAAGCCTCCGGCATCCGCAAGTACTTCACCGTGCAGACGCGCACGGACATCATCTGCAAGTTCCCTCACCTCATCGAGCAATGGAAGGACTGCGGCGATCTGGCCATCTTCCTCGGCCTCGAGTCGGTAACCGACGAAGGCCTCAAGGCGGTGAACAAGAAAAACACCGCCGACAACAACGTCCAGGCGATCAACATCCTCAAAGACCTCGGCGTCGGCTTCACGCCCAACTTCATCGTCGATCCGGCCTGGGACCGCGACGATTTTCAGCGCCTGCGCGACTGGATCGAAAAGATGGGCGCCTACAACAGTGGCTTCTCGATCCTCACCCCGCTCCCCGGCACGGATTTGTGGGACACGGCCAAACAGAATGTGAAGACGAACGAATGGGAGATGTTCGACATCGTCCACACCGTGCTGCCGACGAAACTCCCGCTCGAAGAGTTCTACGCCGAATACTCCGGTTTATGGCAGCACGCGCTGAACGTGCGCTATCGCCACAAAGGGAAGTTGAAGACGTACGTGCAGCTCGGGGCGGCGCTGGCCACGCGGAAGGTGACGTTCAAGGCTGTGCGGAACGGGATGAACATCGCGAAGGTGTTCAGCAGGCCGGAGACGTTTTTGAGGGCGCACCAGCACTGACAGTCGTCCGTGTCTCGGCCTGAGCCACGCGTGTCATGCCGAGCGCAGTCGAGGCATCCCCTCCTGATGACCCGGTCAGTGCCTGCCGGAAGGGGATCCCGCGCTGACGCGCCGGATGACACGACGGGCGCGTGCCGCACACATCGCCCCGTGTCATGCCGAGCGCAGTCGAGGCATCCCCCGATTGCGGAGCGCGCATTGCCTGCCGGAAGGGGATCCCTCGACTTCGCTCGGGATGACACATGGCCAACTACCGCGACGACCTCGCCTACATCCATCACGCCGGCTTCAGCGAATTCGCGCAATCTGCCGCGCCCGACATCATCGCCATCCTCGCGCGACATGGCGTTCGCAACGGCACGATCGTCGATGCAGGTTGCGGCAGTGGCGTCCTTGCGCGGGAACTGACCAGCGCCGGCATCGAGGTCTTCGGCTTCGATCCCTCCTCCGCCATGATCGCGCTCGCGCGCACCACGGCGCCCCACGCACGATTCGCCATCGCCTCGCTCGAAACCATCGAACTGCCGCAGTGTGATGCGATCGTCGCGCTCGGCGAGGTTTTCAACTACGGCGATGCACGCACTTTCATCGACAAGGCCGCCCACGCGATCCGCAAAGGCGGCGTGCTCCTGTTCGACGTCGCGGAACAGGGCGCGTATCCGCCGTACGACGAAGTGCGCAGCGGCGGCGACGACTGGTCGGTGATCGCGATCAAAGAGAGCGACGGCGCGAGCCTCACCCGTCGCGTCCTCACCTTTCGCAACGTCGACGGCCGGGTGCGGCGCGACGAAGAAGTGCACACGCTCGCGCTCCACGATCGAAGCGAGCTGCGCGAGCGGCTGAAACGTGCAGGATTTTCCGTACAGATCCGCCGCTCGTACGGGGGGCAGCGGCTGCCGCGCGGCCACAGCGTCTACCTCTGCGTCCGCAAGTGAACAAACAGGGCGTTTGCTTTGCACAAGCGCGCCGCGTGAGCTCACGAACCGAAGCAATTCTTCTCGACATCGACGGCACCCTCATCGACTCGAATGACAAGCACGCCCGGTGCTGGTCCGAGGCGTTCCAGCATTTTGGAAAAGAGATCGACTGGCAGACCATCCGGATGCAGATCGGCAAAGGCGGCGACCTCCTCGTGCCGGACACGCTCAACGCGCGCGAGATGCGTGCGATCGGCGAAAAGCTGAAGGAATACCGGGGCGAGCTCTGGAAAGGCAAATACATGAAAACGGTCGAGCCGTTCGCCGGCGTCGTTGAGGCGATCCGCGCGCTGCACGACCGGAAGATCAAGCTCGCATTCGCGTCGTCGTCGAATCCGGACGAGGTCGAGTACTATGTCGAGCTTCTCGGCGTCGGCGATCTCCTCGAAGGAACGACGTCGAAGGGAGACGCGGAAGTCTCGAAGCCCTCTCCGCAGATTTTCGAAGCGGCGCTGGAGCGTGTGAAAGCCGATCCCGCGCGAACGCTCGTCGTCGGCGACACGCCGTATGACATCACCGCGGCGCACCGCATCCCGGTGGCAGTCGCGGCGGTGTTGTGCGGCGGGTTCCCGCGCGAGACGCTGTCGAAGGCGGAGTTTCTCTTCGACGATCTTCCGTCGCTGGCGAAGGAGCTCGATCGGATCGATGAGTATTTCAGCGAGTGACGCGGTCCATCGCCGCGCCATCATCGTCGACGGCCATTGCGACACGCCGTACCGGCTTCTTCGCCACAACCTGCATCTCGACGAACATGACACCGAGGCGCAGGCGGATCTGCGGACGCTGCGCGAGGGGGGCGTTACGGCGTCTTTCTTCGCCGCGTACGTGCCGCCGTTTTACGCGAACCGCGGCGCGGCGAAATTCGCGCATCGGCTGATCGACATCATCGAAGAAGAAGCGTCGCGCAATCCCGATGCGCTCTCGCTCGCACGCGACACCGAAGGCATCCGTGCGGCGAAACGCGACGGCAGGATCGCGCTGATGATCGGCGTCGAAGGAGGCCACGCGATCGAGGATTCGCTCGACACATTGCGCGGTCTCTACGATCGAGGCGCGCGCTATCTCACGCTGACGCACGTCAACACGAACAACTGGTGCGATTCGTCCGGTGATGCGCCGCGCCACGGCGGCCTCACCGAATTCGGACGGGAAGTCGTCCGCACGATGAACGACCTCGGCATGATCGTCGACATCTCGCACGTCTCCGACGATGCATTTCGTCACGTGATCGAGACCACGCGCACGCCGATCGTGGCGACACACTCGTCGTGCCGCGCCATCTCCCGCCATCCTCGCAACATGACCGACGACATGCTGCGCGCGCTGGCGAAGAACGGCGGCGTCTGCATGATCAACTTCTTCGCCGCGTTCATCAGCGACGACGTCGCGCAGGTGATCATGAAGTCGTCGCGCAAAAAGCAGGACGGCGATCCCACCGGCGGTACGGAAGAGTTGCCGGACGACCGCACGGACTGGGACATGTACCTGCAGTGGTTCCAGAGCCTCGGCTGCCCTTCCGCGACGCTCGACCAGGTCGCGGATCACATCTTCCACGCGGCGAACGTAGCCGGCATCGACCACGTCGGCATCGGCACCGACTTCGACGGCGTGCCCGCACTGCCGCACGGCCTCGAGACCGCAGCGACGCTGCCGGCCTTGACGGCGCGATTGATGGAGCGGGGGATGAGTGAGGGGGATGTGGAGAAGGTGCTGGGGGGGAATTTCATGCGGGTGTTCGGGCAGATCGAGCGCGCCGCGCG
>JALYOB010000684.1 GCA_030857085.1 Acidobacteriota bacterium
GCGAGCCACTCTTTGCGATCTCCGACTGCCTTCGCTTTTTCGCGGCCGACGGTCATGTCCTTGATGGTCACGAGGCCCTGCTCTTTTTCGTTCGAGCCGTAGAGGATGGCGAGGGGGATGTCGTACTGGTCGGCGTATTTGAGTTGTTTGCCGGGACCTTTGGCGGAGCCGAGGTAAAGCTCGGTCGGAATGCCGGCGCGGCGCAGTTCCCAGGTCATGGCGAGGTAGTCTTCGCGCAGAGCGGCGTCCATATGCGTGATGAGCACGCGAGCGGTCGCTTTCTCCGTGCCGATGCGGCCGAGGTGCGTGAGTGCGGCGAGCAGGCGATCGACGCCGATCGAGGCGCCGACGGCGGGAATCGGCTGGCCGAGGAAGCGCATGACCAGGTTGTCGTAACGGCCGCCGCCGAAGACGGAGCCGAATTGCGGCGCGTCGAGGAGAATCGCCTCGAAGACTGGACCGGTGTAATACGCGAGGCCGCGGGCGATCGACAGGTCGAGCGAGACGCGATCGTCGCTGTAGCCGAGGGCGTAGAGGTGATTGGAAATGCGCTCGACGACGTCGAGTTGCGCGGTGGCGTTTTCCACGCCGTCGAACAGATCGCGCACCTGCGAGACCACGTCGCGGCGGATGTCGCTCTTCACGTTCAGGAAGCACTCGATGCGATCGACCTGCGACGCATTGAGGCCGACGCCGCGAATGATGTCGCCTGACTCGTCTTTGTAGCCTTCCATCAACTCGCGTTTGACTTTGTCGAGGCCGACTTTGTCGAGCTTGTCGAGGACGCGGAAAACGTCCACGCCCTGATCGGGGGGGATTTCCGCGAACGCGAGGAGGAGATTGAGAATGGCGCGGCTGGAGAAGCGGACCAGATAGCGGCCCACGCCGAGCGCGGACAGCGTGTCGCACATGCCGGCGATGATCTCGGTGTCCGCGATCTCGCTCTCGACGCCCACCGAATCGAGATCGAACTGCGTGAACTCGCGATAGCGTCCTTTGTCCGGCTTGTCGGCGCGCCAGACGCTCGCAACCTGATAGCGGCGGAACGGGCGCGGGAGCTCCGGATACTGCGCGATGACGCGCGCGAGCGGCACGGTCAGATCGAAGCGGAGGCCGAGGTCTTCTTTCTCCGGATTGGAGACACGGAAGATCGACTGCTGCGCTTCCTGTCCGGCGCTGCCGGAAAGGACGTCGAGAAACTCGACGGCGGGAGTGGAGAGGGGGACGAAGCCGTAGTTCTCGTAGACGCCGCGGATGGTGTCGACCATGCGCTGACGCGCGAGCATCTGGTCGGGCAGGAGGTCGCGGAGGCCGCGGGAGAGACGCGGCAGGACGGTATCGCTCATTTGTCTGGTTTGCCGCGCGGGCTCGAATTGAAAATTGAAAATTGAAAATTGAAAGATCGGAAGGCTCGCGCGCCTCGCGGCGGAGCCATTTTCAATTTTCAATTTCTCAATTTTCAATTTCCCCGAAGAGGGGATGGTACCGAGGGGCGGGCTCGAACCGCCGACCCCCAGATCCACAATCTGGTGCTCTAACCGACTGAGCTACCCCGGCACGGGAGGCGAATGATACCTGCGGCGGCGAGGAATGCAAAGTGCCGTCGCGCGCCTGAGAACGTGGCGAGTGGGCGGTGCATTTCGTGGGGCGCGGGTGAGGGCGGGTGGGTGTCGGGTGTCGGGTGTCTGGGAGGTTTCGCCTGGGCGGCAGGTGATGGGTGGTTGCGCGGCCCCTCACCCGGCGCTGCGCGCCACCCTCTCCCCGCGAGCGGGGCGAGGGGCAAAATGCAGAGCACATGTGGCAGCTCGCCCTTCTCCCCGCGATGCGGGGAGAAGGTGCCCGAAGGGCGGATGAGGGGCTGCGCAAGTCGCGCCCCCGGTGCCGTTCAGGCGCGAATGCCCGGACACCTGACACCCGACACCTCGCCGCGCGAGCGGCGATCACCGCCTCACACGAACACGTACTGCTTCGCTTCCAGAATCGCCTTCACATCTTTGAACCGGCGCACGCGGTCTCCGCCGTCGAGGGCGGTGATGTCGTAGGTGCTGGCGGGGTGGCCGAACATGCCGTCGGGCGGCGGGTTGCGAGGATTTGCGGGGACGATGATGCGGCCGTTCTCGATGGTCGCTCGCGGCGCGCGCCAGGTGAGGCGCGATTGTTCGTGAACGACCACCACGTCATGCAACGTGGTTGCGGGTGACGTGGTGGCGCTCATGAGGGTTTGCGCTCTCCAAAGCGTTGAATCCTGCGGTGCGGAAGGGTAGACAAAAGGCGCCAGGTTCGCGGTTCAAAAGGAGACACATATGCGTCTATTCGCGTCCGAGGAAGGCGCGGATGCGGGTGCGGTGAACGCTGATCGAGCGGCCGCCGGTCTCGATGAGGCCGAGCGCGCGGAAGCGCTGCATGAACGCCGTGATGCGCGGCCGCGTCGTCCCGACGATCTGCGAGAGCTCTTCGTGCGAGATGCGTTGTCCGAGGCGGAGAAAATCGCCGTCGATGGTGCCGAGCTTTTCGGCGAAGGTGAGGAGCACTTTCGCCAGGCGATATTCAGAAGCCATGGTCACGAGATCGAAAACCGCCGTCTGCCGTTCCGCGAGACGCATGGCGACGTGACGCAGGAGCGTGTCGCGTGCGGACGCGCGATCGACTTCCGCGAGAAAATCGCGGCGCGACGCGCGACGCACGGTCGTCGGCAGCATGGCAATCGCGCTCTCGAAGCG
>JALYOB010000227.1 GCA_030857085.1 Acidobacteriota bacterium
AATCAACACACTGTGTCGCGGAGGCTTGGCCTGCCAGACGGGTCCGGGCCCGTGGCCCGGCCGCCGGAGGCCTCTCACCGTTCCACACAAGCGAGCACCCGTACAATACGCGGCCGTGACGCAGCTCCAGAACCGCGCGCACTATCCGGCGATGGTCATCGGCACCGGCATCGCCGGGCTCACCACCGCCTTCACGCTCGCCGGCGCGGGCATCAAAGTCCTGCTCGTGACGAAGGCCACCGATCCGGCGGACTGCAACACGTCATGGGCGCAGGGCGGGATCATCTATCAGGGCGAAGGCGACACTCCGGCGAAGCTGATCAGCGACATTCTTCGCGCGGGCGCGGGCATTTCGAATCACAACGCGGTCTCGTTTCTTTCGGAAGAAGGACCGCACGTCGTCAAGCAGTTGCTGCTCGACGAGATTCATGTCCCCTTCTCCACCACGCATGAAGGAGAGCTCGATCTCACGCAGGAGGGTGCGCATTCCGTCTCACGCATCATTCATGCGGGCGATGCAACCGGACGCGCGATCGAGACCTCGCTGCTCAATCGGGTGAAGGCGGAGCCGAACATCACTCTCGCCACCGACGTCACGGCGATCGACCTTCTCACCACCCATCACCATCCCACCGACATTCAGGTGCGCTACCGGCTGACCAACGAATGCGTCGGCGCGTATCTGCTCGACAACAAGACCAGCGAGGTCTACACGATCTTCGCCGACTTTACGGTGCTCGCGACCGGCGGTATCGGGCAGATCTACCTGCACACCACCAACACGCGCAACTCGCTGGGCGACGGCGTGGTCATGGCCAGCCGCGCCGGTGCGCGGATCATGAATGCCGAATATGTGCAGTTCCACCCCACTGCACTGGCGGACAAAAAGGCGAATCACTTTCTGATCTCCGAGGCTTTGCGCGGCGAGGGTGCGCGCCTCAGGAATCAGCGCGGCGAATACTTCATGGAGCGGTACGCGCCGGAGCTCAAAGATCTCGCGCCGCGCGACATCGTGGCGCGCGCGATCGTCGAGGAGATGACGCGCAACAAAGAGGAGTTCGTCTACCTCGATCTGGCGACGTTCTACAACGGACATCAGCCGATCGCGGAGCGCTTTCCGAACATCCGCGCCGCCTGCGCGGAAATGGGCATCGACATCGAAAGAGATCCGATTCCGGTCGTCCCCGCCGCTCACTATTTCTGCGGCGGCGTGCTGGTGAACAACTTCGGCGAGACGACGCTCAGCCGCCTGTATGCGATCGGAGAAACATCGTGCTCCGGATTGCACGGCGCAAATCGCCTCGCGTCGACGTCGCTGCTCGAAGGACTGACGTGGGGCTATTACGCGGCGCAATCGATTCAGCACAAGTTGATGAGTGCCGCCTCGAGCGCGTCGCCAGCCGTGCAGCGCGCGTTTTCTTCGCTGCCTGCGGGAACGGGCGCGTTTCCCGACGCGATCGTGTCGACGGTTCCCGACTGGCGTCCGCCCGGCGATGAGAATCTCGAAGATCCGGCGCTCCTGCTGCAGGACTGGACGATCATCCAGCACACGATGTGGAACTACGTCGGCATCGTGCGCACCTACGAGCGCCTCAAGCGCGCCAGCGCCGACATCCAGCACCTCGGCACGCGGCTCACGAAGTACTACCACGAGTCTCTGATCAGCAAGTCGATCGTCGAGCTGTTCCACGGCCAGCAGATGGCGGCGCTGGTCGCGAATGCGGCCATTCGCAATCCCCGTTCGGTCGGCGCGCACTTCAGAAAAGACTGAAGAAATCGCGCGGGTCGCGAACCAATGACGATATGCTGTTATCCCATAGGAGGCAGCATGCGTTGGTTTCTTCTGGTCGTTTCCCTCGCCACGGCGGCGAGCTCGTTTGCGCAACTGCAGATTCTGTCGGTGTCCCCGTCGACCGTGCCTACGTCGGGCGGAACGATCGTGACGCTCGAGGTGAATCACGCCAGCGACACGTGCGGTCCGATCAACTGCCCCGTGCCGACCGTTTACTTCGGCGGAGTGGCGGCGGCGGAGACGCACATCCTCAACGCGACCACCGTCACCGCCCGCACGCCGCCGATGCTGCCTGGAACGGCCGCGGTGACGTACAAGCAGGGTCACGAAGAAGCGACATGGTCCAGACCATTCACGATCACCGGCCCTGTGCCGCCGGCGTACGAGCGCATTCTGGTGCCGATCCTCGTGCCGCCGGTGCACGGCGCATTCGGCTCGAAGTTTCATACCGAGCTGCATCTCGGATCGAAGCGCGCGGGCTACCTGCTCTACGGACTCGATCTGCTGACCTGCCCGATTCCGGAGCAGACGGTGTGCGAGCCGATTCCATCCCCGTTCACGATTCCAGGCGGCGCGCAACTGGCGAGTTTCGAGCACGTGCAGATGAATGGAAGGCCGGGACGATTCATCTATGTCGCGAAGGACAGCGCGAATGACGTCGCCGGGAATCTGCGCGTCTTCGATGTGACGCGCGCGGCGCTGAATTTCGGGACGGAGATTCCGCTCGTGCGCGGACGGGACTTCGATCCTGTGCAGCTCACGCTCTACGGCGTCCCTGCCGACCCCCGCTTCCGCAACACGCTGCGCATCTACGGCGTCGAGGCGATCGCGGTGAAGGTGACGGTGGAAGGACATGCGCCGGTGGAGGTCGTGCTTCACGGCGGCGACAGCCTGTACGAACCGGCGTACGGTGAGTTCACCAACTTCCCGGCAACCGGCGGCCCGTTCCGCGTGACGATCGAGCCACCGCCGCCCACCGGTGGCGTCTCGCCGCCGATCGAATATCCGGTATGGGCATTCATCACCGTGACGAACAATGAGACGCAGGTGATCTCGACGATTACGCCGCAGCCATGATGGCCGCCGCACCTTCGAATTGGAGACAACGCATGCGCTTTCGTCTTTTCGTGCTCACTGTCCTGGTTGCACTCACCGCGTCTCTGTTCGCAGACGACTACGCGATTTTGCCGAGCTCCGGGCCAACGTCTGGCGGGACGCAGGTCACGATCAAGGGAGACTTCGGCAGCTGGCCGTACGGCGTGATCTTCGGGAGTGTGGGAGTGCCGGCGGTCCGCGTCGATGAGCACACGCTTACCGCAACGACGCCCGCGCATTTGCCCGGCACGGTTCCGGTGTCGATCTTCGAGTACGACATCGGCCTGGCGACGGATCTCTCGTTCACCTTCTACGAGACGGCGACACCGCGCTATGAGCGCGTGCTGCTGCCGATTTTTACGCCCCCAATCAAAGGTGCGTTCGGCTCCGAGTTCCACACCGACCTCCGCGCGTCGCTGAAAGACGGCGGGACGATCGTGCATCTCTACGGACTCGAGCCAGCGTGCGTTGCGCCGCCGTGCGTGTTCGATGCAGAAAGGGAGGCGTACACGCTCACGCGCGAAGCTCCGGATCTCGAGCCGTCGTCCGTCGAACGTTCGCCGACGCCGGGACGCTTCCTCTACATCCCGGCCGAGGAAGCAAGTCACGTGTCGATGAATCTGCGCGCGTATGACGTCACGCGCTCGCACGAGAACTTCGGCACGGAGATGCCGGTGGTGCGCATGCGCGAGTTCGCCGCGAACTACAGCGTGATCAAGCTGGTCGGCGTGCCGCGCGATCCTCGCTTCCGCAGCACGCTGCGCATCTACGGCGCGGGCTCGACGTTCGTGAAGGTGCGCATCGAAGCTGAGGGCTCGGTGACCGAGCGGATGGTCGTGCTGAGCGAGCCAGCGGACCTGTTCACGCCCGCTTACGCGCAGATCAGCGATCTGCCGAGCGGCACGGGCACGATGAAGATCTCGATCTTCGTCCCCATGCCGCCGGTCCTGCCGGTTGCGTCGGAGCCGATCTGGGCGTTCGTGACTGTGACGAACAATGACACGCAGTTGATTTCGACGATCACGCCTTGAATGAGTTCCTCGGAGTACCTCGGAGTACCTCGGTACCTCGGAGTTCCTCGGAGTGGAGGAGCACCTCGCGCGCGCCGAGAAAAGGGATACGAGTTCCTCCGAGGTACCCGAGGTACTCCGAGGTACTCCGAGGTACCCGAGGAACTCCGAGGAACCGAGGAACTCCGAGGAACTCCGAGGAACCGAGGAACCCGAGGAACTCCGAGGAACTCCGAGGAACTCGTCTAAAACAAATCCCTCTGATTTCGCGCGGCGCTGATCGGGTAGCCGAGGTGTTCGTAGGCGGTGCGGCTGACGACGCGGCCGCGGGGGGTGCGTTGGAGGAAACCGATCTGAATCAGGTAGGGCTCGTAGAGATCTTCGATCGTGCCGCGGTCTTCGCCGACTGATGATGCGAGCGCGTTGAGGCCGACGGGGCCGCCGTGGAAGCGTTCGATGACGGTCGTGAGCAGCTTGCGATCGATTTCGTCGAGGCCGTAGTCGTCCACTTCGAGCATGCTCAGCGCCTCGCGTGCGATGGCCACGTCGACGCGGCCTTCGTGGCGTACTTCCGCGAAATCGCGCACGCGGCGCAGGAGGCGATTGGCGATGCGAGGTGTGCCGCGCGCGCGGCGTGCGATCTCCGCGGAAGCCTGCGTTTCGATCGGGATGCCGAGGATGTCGGAGGAGCGGCTGACGATGATGCGCAGCGAGTCGACGTCGTAAAAATCGAGACGATGCACGATGCCGAAACGCGCGCGCAGCGGCGCGGTGAGCAGGCCTGCGCGTGTGGTGGCGCCGACGAGCGTGAAGCGCGGCAGTTCGACTTTCAGCGTGCGCGCGGCGGGACCTTGCCCGATCACCACGTCGACGTGAAAGTCTTCCATGGCGGAGTAGAGAACTTCCTCCACGATTGCGGGAAGGCGATGGATTTCGTCGATGAACAGCACGTCGCCTGCTTCGAGATTGGTAACGATCGCGACGAGGTCGCCCGGCTTTTCGAGTGCGGGGCCGGAGGTCGTGCGGAGGCTCGCGTTCATCTCGTTCGCAACGATGTTCGCGAGCGTGGTCTTGCCGAGTCCGGGAGGGCCGAAAAGGAGCACGTGATCGAGCGCCTCGCCGCGTTTGCGCGCCGCGGAAAGGGAGATCTCGAGATTCGCCTTCACCTTCTGCTGGCCGATGTACTCGCGCAGCATTCTGGGCCGCAGCGAAAGCTCGGTTTGCAGGTCTTCCGAATCGGCGGTGGGGGCGAGGATGTGGTCTTCGGTCACTGAGCGACAAGTCTACCGTGTCGCTCGTGCACGACCGCGGGCGAACGGGCGGGAAGCGAGACGGTGATCGACGTCCCTTCCCCTTCGCGCGAGGTCACGTCGATCTTGCCGCCGTGCTCCTGAACGATGCGATAGGAGATGGCCATGCCGAGCCCGGTGCCGGAGGGAAAGTTCGTGCGGAACGGCTGGAAGAGGCGCTGCAGATCGGCTTCCGACATGCCGCGTCCGTTGTCGCTGAAGATGATGTGATACGCGCCGTCGGCGGTGAGCGTGTGCACCGTGAGCGTGCCGCCGTGCGGCATGGCCTGCACCGCGTTGCGGGCGATGTTCCAGAAGACCTGGCGGATCTGATCGGCGTCGCCGACGAGTTGATAGGACGGCGGATCGATCTCGCGGCGGATGTGATGCGACTGCTGCAATTCGGGCGAGTTCTGGAGCAAATCGAGCGTTTCGGCGAGACTCGCGGCCACGTCGAATTCGAGCGCGCGGCGTTCCTGCGGCCGCACGAAACGCAGAAAGTCGGAGATCGATTTGTTGAGGCGCTCCGATTCCTTGAGCACGATCGACATCAATCGCTGCTCCTGCGAAGTGAGCGACTGCGAGCCTTTGAGCACCTGCACCGAGCCTGCGATCGCAGCGAGCGGATTGCGGATCTCGTGAGCGATGCCGGCGGAGAGCTCGCCCACCGCGGCCATGCGGTCTTTGAGGCGCAGTTCGGCTTCGAGCTTCTTCATCTCCGTGAGGTCCTGGAAGATGAGCGTGTAGCCGGAGGCTTTGCCGTCGAGCGTGCTCAGAGGGCTGACCGCGAAGCCGATGCTGCGGCGTCCGGCGAGCGGCAGCTCGTCGATCTCGCGGCGCACCACTTCGCCGCGCGCGAGCTCTTCGCGCACCGCGTTCCACTCGTCGCCGGTGAAGAATCCGAGCTCGGTGATGTGCCGTCCGACGATGGCCGCGGACTCGCTCTGCAGAATGTGCGCGCCGGCGGGATTGACGAACGAGGCGACGCCGAACGAGGAGACGGTCACGAGGCCGGAGGGGATCGACTCGACGACGTTCTGATTGAGCGCGCGGAGCTCGGCGAGATTCTGCCGATTCGCATCGAGTTCGAGTGAGGTGCGCTGCAACTGCTCGGAGAGATACGACGTGAGCAGAGCGGTGGCGTAGAAGCCGGAGAAGTTCGCGGCCATGTTGTAGTACAGCCGCGAGGCGGTCCAGGCGACGGGGAGAAACAGCGACTGCTCCGGCGTCGGCAGGACGTTGTAGTACATGAGGTCGACCAGAAAGCCGTAAAGGATGACGGCCGCCGATGCAGCGAGCAGTCCGCCTCGCCGGTAGAGAAGCATCGACGCGGTGATGATTGAGACGAGATAAAGAAACGAGAACGGCGAGTCGAGGCCGCCGGTGAAGTAGACGAGCAGCGTCTCGACGAGCAGGTCGCCGCCGGTCTGGATCATCAGGTTGACCTGGCGGGAGACCGTGTAGCCGAGGGCGATGTAGCCGAGCGTGAGCGCGTACGCGATGCCGGCGGAGATGTAGAGATAGTTGAGGGGAAGGATTGCGCGCGCGGTGTACTGGATGATCAGCGCGGCGAGGAGGAGCGTCGTCACGACGACGACGCGCACCGCAATGAGCATTCGCGTGTCGCTGGACATGACGGTTGCGCCCCGGACAAAAACAAAACATCCGGCGCGCGTTGCCGCGCGCCGGATGCGGGTTCGTGAGAGCTGTTATCCGACCTGCGAGATGAGCGAGAACATCGGCATGTACATCGCGATGACGACGCCGCCGATGGCGACGCCGAGGAACGCGATGAGGACCGGCTCGAGAAGCTTCATGAGACCGGCGACCGCCGTGTCGACTTCTTCTTCGTAAAAGTCGGCAATCTTCGAAAGCATCGTGTCGAGCGC
>JALYOB010000228.1 GCA_030857085.1 Acidobacteriota bacterium
TCGCGATGCGGCTCCGCCGCATCGCTCCAGAGCGGCGGCTTTGCCGCCGCACTCCAGACTGATCATTGTCGGAGGGCTTGCACCGCAGCATCGCGAACGCGTGCGCGAGTTCGTGCGCAACGCAAACGTGCCCACGTACGCCGAGCCGCTCTCCGGCTTGCGCGAAGACGCATCGCTTCCGCTCATCACCTCCGGCGAGCGGATGATCGCGCGCGCGCAGTTCGATTCCGTGATCCGCATCGGCAATGTGCCGACGCTGCGCTTCTGGCGCGATCTCGAAGAACGCGACATTCCGGTCACCCACTTTTCCGATCTCCCATTCGCCGGCCTCACGCGCGGCGAAGTGCATCCGCTCGATGGGCTGCCGCACATTCAAGACGCACGTGACGAGGAGTTTTTCGCGCGCGATCGCGAGCAGGCGGCGCGTTTTGCGGAGATTCTCGACAGTGAGCCGCACTCGGAGCTGGCGATGTTCCGCGCCCTCTCCCGCGAGCTCGCACCCGGCACACGCGTCTACCTCGGCAACAGTCTGCCGATTCGCGAATGGGATCTCGTCGCCACGCGCGACCGTCCGTTTGCGTACGAGGCGAATCGTGGCGCGAACGGCATCGACGGCCAGCTCTCGACCTTCTTCGGCTGGTGCGATCCCGCGCATGACAACGTCTGCGTCGTGGGCGATCTCACCGCCATCTACGATCTCAATGCGCCGTGGATCGTGCCGCAGCTCGGTCACGATCGCTTCCGCATCGTGGTGATGAACAACGGCGGCGGCCGCATCTTCTCGCGCGTCGCATCACTCCGTTCGATGGACGCGCAAGTGCGCGAGCGGATCGTCGAGAACACGCATGACGTCCGGTTTGAAGGATGGGCGCAGATGTGGCGAATCGCAGTGACGGAGCTGCGTCCCGACGAGGCGGCGTCGAAGCGCGCGTGGGCAAAGTACGACGCGCTCTGGTCATGAAGATCCGCACGGTCTCCGGCTTCATGGGCCTTCCTTCCGACTGGGATTTTCTCCCGTGGCCGCATAGCCCCCATTCCGGCGATGTTTTGCTTGGCTATTCGATGGGCGGCCGGCTCGCGCTGCAGCTGCTCGAGCGCGAACGCTTCGCGAAAGCGATCATCGTCTCGGCGGGTCTGAATGCGCCCGACGACGCGCGCCGCGTGCGGGATGAAGGGTGGGCGCGGCGATTCGAGTCCGACGACTGGGCGACGCTGATGCGCGACTGGAACGCGCAGCCGGTGTTCGGCGGACACTCGCTCGAACGCAATGAGCGCGATTACGATCGACGCGAGCTCGCCCGGCAGCTGCGCGAATGGTCACCGGCCGTACTGCCGCCGCCGCGCCTCGAAATCATCGAAACGCCGGTTCTCTGGATCGCCGGCGAACGCGACGCAAAGTACGTCGAAATCGCGGAGCAGGCGGTCGCGCGGCTGCCGCGTGCGGAGCTCTGGATATGCCCCGATGCGGGGCATCGGGTGCCGTGGGAGCAGCCGCAGCCGTTCATCGAGCGGTTGCGCCGTTTTCTCGAATTGCACTAACGTGCGCCGTCTATGGCTGAGACGTGGCGCAAGCTGCACGACTTCGAAGACATCAAATACGAACGCACCGAGGATGGGATCGCGAAGATCACGATCAATCGTCCCGAGGTGCGGAACGCTTTCCGGCCGAAAACGGTGGGGGAGCTCAAAGTCGCGTTCGACATGGCGCGCGACGACGAGGAGATCGGCGTCATCATCCTCACCGGTGAGGGGCCGGACGCATTCTGCTCGGGCGGCGACCAGCGCGTCCGCGGCAAGGGCGGGTATGTCGATCCGAAAGAAAAAATCCCCCGCCTCAACATTCTCGACGTCCAGAAGCAGATCCGCTCGATGCCGAAGCCGGTCGTGGCGATGGTGGCGGGTTATGCGATCGGCGGCGGACACGTACTGCACGTCGTCTGCGATCTGACCATTGCCGCGGAGAACGCGCGCTTCGGCCAGACCGGCCCGCGCGTCGGCTCGTTCGATGCGGGACTCGGATCGTCGTATCTGTCGCGCATCATCGGACAGAAGAAAGCGCGCGAGATCTGGTTCTTGTGCCGTCAGTATGACGCGCAGCAGGCCTTGCAGATGGGCCTCGTCAATACGGTCGTTCCACTGGAGCGGCTGGAAGAAGAGACCCTGCAATGGTGCCGCGAAATGCTGGCGCTTTCTCCCATGGCTCTCCGCTTCCTCAAGATGGCCATGAACGCCGATTGCGACGGCCAGATCGGCCTGCTCGACTTCGGCGGCAGCGCCACGCTGCTCTATTACCTCTCCGAAGAAGCCCAGGAGGGAAGGGACGCGTTCGTGGAGAAGAGGAAGCCGGAGTTCAATAAGTTCAAACGGTTTCCCTGACGGGAAAGTGGCGTGTGGCGAGTGGCGAGTTGCCAGAGCGTTTCGCCCGGGCGATACCGCCCTGGCAACTCGCTACACGCCACTCGCTACAAAACTCTCGCGCCGCACGCGCAATCCGACAGCAAATGAAATCCTGGCTCCTCGCCATCCGTCCCAAAACCCTCTCCGCGGCCGCGGTGCCGGTGATGCTCGGTTCTGCGCTTGCGGCGCATGAGCCGCCGGCGGTGACGTGGTGGGTGTTTTTCTGTGCGTTAGGCGGTTCCGTATTGATTCAGATTGCGACGAATCTGATCAATGACGCGCTCGACTTCAAGAAAGGCACAGACACTGCCGAACGGCTTGGTCCGATTCGCGTGACGCAGGCGGGGTTATTGAGCGCAGAGACGGTGATGCGTGCGGCGTGGGTTTGCTTGTTCGGCGCGGCATTGTGCGGCATTCCGCTGCTCTATCGCTGCGGCTGGCCGATGCTCCTTGTGGGACTCGCGTCCATTGCTGCGGCGTATCTGTATACAGGCGGTCCGTATCCGCTCGCGTATCACGGGCTGGGCGAACTGTTCGTGATGATCTTCTTCGGCTTTGTGGCCGTTGGCGGAACGTTTTACGCGCATTCGCTGCAATTGACCCGTTCTGCGCTGCTGGCGGGTTTCGCGGCCGGAGCATTGGCCAGTGTGCTGCTGGTGATCAACAATCTGCGCGACGCGGAAAACGACCGTCGCAGCAACAAGCGCACGCTCGCAGTTCGCTTCGGCGATTCTTTCGCTCGCGCGGAAATCGTGTTCTTTGCGTTGTCGCCATTTGCCGCAATTGTGTGGCTGTCGTGGTTGCGCGGCGAATATGGTTTTCTACTGCCGCTCGCCGCGCTTCCGCTCGCGCTGATGCTGATTGTCCGCGCCACCCGCTCTCACGGCGCAGCGCTCAATCGTTCCCTCGGCATGGCCGGCGCGCTCCAGTGGGCGTTCGGCATTCTCTTCGTTCTCGGCACGCTCGTGTAATGCGCATCTGGGTGCACCGCTACGAGCTCGTGCCGAAACGCCGGCTGAGCGAAGTCGCGCGTCCCGGTGCTCGCAGCGGTGCTCTATTGCGGATCGGCGACGGCTTTGCGGATGTGCATCCCTGGCCCGAGCTCGGCGATGCGCCGTTGGACGAGCAGCTGGCGCTGCTCGCGCGCGGCGAACTGACGCCGCTGACGCGCGCGTCCCTGCATCACGCGCAGATCGACGGTGACGCTCGCAAACGCGGCGTGTCGTTGTTCGAAGGTCTGAAGATTCCGGAAAGCCACTGGCCCGGCCCCGATCCGCCTCCGGAATTCGACACAGTCAAATTGAAGGGCTTACAGCCATTTCCTGAGAATGTCCGACTTCGCATCGACTTCAACGCGACGCTGACTCCTGACGAATTTCTGCGCATTGCGCAAACACTTCCGCGCGAGCGCATCGACTTCATTGAAGATCCCTGCACATACGACGCAGAAACATGGGAAGCCCTGCGAACGGCGACGAATCTGCGACTCGCTCTGGACCTCGCGGCAACAGGCAGCCGGCCACAGGCCACGCCTTTCGACGTTCTGATCCACAAACCCGCAATCAATTCCGAGTTCCCTGATTTCACCGGCGAGATCGTGGTGACGTCCTATATGGATCACCCGATCGGCCAATTCACTGCCGCGTACGTCGCCGCGACGCACAATGTGAGTCCACGCTGCGGATTGATGACCCACGTCCTTTATGAACCGGACGCATTCATCGAGCGCATTCAGCGCGACGGCGCCCGCCTCCTTCCGCCGCGCGGCACTGGAATCGGCCTCGATGATCTGCTGGAGAACCTCCCGTGGAAACTCCTCCAGTGATCGATTGGGTTTCCGACGAGTCGCATCTGCTGCTCAATCCCCGCATGCCGGAAGACGAGCGGCAGAAGCTCGCATCGTTTGTCACTCCTTTACCGGCGCATGTGTGGGTCGCAACCTCCGGGACTACAGGCGCACTGAAGCTCACCGCACTGTCAAAGCAGGCGATCCTCGCCTCGGCCGCCGCCGTCAATCGGCGTCTGCAGTCGAATGCGAGTGACGTGTGGTGTTGTGTCCTTCCCACCTTTCACGTCGGCGGCTTGGGCATTTATGCACGTGCGCATCTGAGCGGCGCACGCGTAATCGCGTCACAGTGGAATCCGCAACAATTCGCTGCAATGCGCGAAATCACGCTCGCCTCGTTGGTGCCAGCGCAGGTGCGCGACCTCGTCGCGGCGCAATTACGCCCGCCCGCGCAATTGCGATCCATTCTGGTTGGCGGCGGCGCATTCGACGTCGATCTCTGTCATGCGGCACGCGAGCTCGGCTGGCCTGTATTGCCGAGCTATGGCATGACCGAGCTCTGCTCCACAATCGCTGTGGCCAATGGCGACGGCGGCGCTCTTTTCCTTCTCGACCACGTCGAGGCGCGTACAGAAGAGGATGGCCGCCTCGCGTTTCGTAGTGCGGCTCTTTTGACGGGCTATGGGAGCGAAGCGGGCTTTACCGATCCCAAAGCGGACGGCTGGCTCATGACAGAAGACCTCGGCAATATCGACGGACGTCAGCTGTCCGTTACAGGACGCAAAGGCGACTTCATCAAAATCGGCGGTGAGTCGGTCGATCTTTCTCGCTTGGACGCGATTCTTGCGTCGATTGCAGGCCTTCATGCTGCGGTGGTGGCGATGCCGGACGAACGGTTAGGCCAGGTCGTTCATCTCGCCATCGATCGTTCCATGGATGCCCGGGCGGTTGCGTCCGCTTACAACAGCCGGGTTCATCCTTTCGAGCGTGCGCGGCGAATTCATGTCGTCGATGAAATCCCCCGCTCCAGCCTCGGAAAACTGCTTCGAAAACAGCTTCTCGACCGCCTTCCGAAAATCGTGGAATAGGACCTACCCCTATACAGTTATCCACGGTCCCGACACGGGAAACGCTCTTCGAAAATCAAACGGTAACTCGCACGAACGGCAAGTATTTGCGGCCGCGCGCGCTACCGGAACCGACACGAGAAAGACGGCCGATTCGACGGAATACGAATCACGGGGGTCGGGTTAGGTTAGATACACGACGCGGGGTTGACAACGCCGCGGACGGCACCTAGAATCCGCATCCCTGCAGTACGCAGCACCTCGGCAGTCCGCTCTTTTCCAACTCAAACGTCTCCAGTAGACGTGTCCCGGGTCAGACGGAATGGTTTCACCGCAAGCAGCGTTGGAGACATTCCGCTTGACACGGACGAAGGGGTCTGGCAATCTAGCCGCCCTTTCGGCGAGGCCGGTTCTTTGACAACTGAATAGGAAAGCAACGAAGGCAAACGTGATTCCTTTGAGGCGCAACTGAAAGGTTGCGGCTCAACAGAAACAAAACAAGAAGTATCCGAATATGCATCAGTCGTTTGACTGGTGCCAGAGCTTCAAATATCTCGAGTTAAAAACTGGAGAGTTTGATCCTGGCTCAGAATGAACGCTGGCGGCGTGCTTTACACATGCAAGTCGAGCGAGGCGGGGAGCAATCCCCAGTCGAGCGGCGAACGGGTGAGTAACGCGTGGATGACCTGCCCTTCAGCGGGGAATAACCCGGGGAAACTCGAGCTAATACCGCATACGACCGAGAGGTGAAAGGGGGCCGCAAGGCTCTCACTGAAGGAGGGGTCCGCGTCCGATTAGCTAGTTGGTAGGGTAAAGGCCTACCAAGGCGACGATCGGTAGCCGGCCTGAGAGGGTGATCGGCCACACTGGAACTGAGACACGGTCCAGACTCCTACGGGAGGCAGCAGTGGGGAATTTTGCGCAATGGGCGGAAGCCTGACGCAGCAACGCCGCGTGGAGGATGAAGGTCTTTGGATTGTAAACTCCTGTCAGCAGGGAAAAAGCGAAGAGACCTCATACGTCTCTGAGTTGATTGTACCTGCAGAGGAAGCCCCGGCTAACTCTGTGCCAGCAGCCGCGGTAATACAGAGGGGGCAAGCGTTATTCGGAATTATTGGGCGTAAAGGGCGCGTAGGCGGCTATTCAAGTGACGGGTGAAATCCCTCGGCTTAACCGAGGAACTGCCTGTCAGACTGGGTGGCTTGAGACCGGGAGAGGTGAGTGGAATTCCCAGTGTAGCGGTGAAATGCGTAGATATTGGGAGGAACACCAGTGGCGAAGGCGGCTCACTGGACCGGAACTGACGCTGAGGCGCGAAAGCGTGGGGAGCAAACAGGATTAGATACCCTGGTAGTCCACGCCGTAAACGATGAGTGCTTGGTGTAGCGGGTATCGACCCCTGCTGTGCCGAAGTCAACACATTAAGCACTCCGCCTGGGGAGTACGGTCGCAAGACTGAAACTCAAAGGAATTGACGGGGGCCCGCACAAGCGGTGGAGCATGTGGTTTAATTCGAAGCAACGCGCAGAACCTTACCTGGGTTTGAACTGCACAGGAAAGTCTCAGAGATGAGATCCCCTCTTCGGAGGTCTGTGTAGAGGTGCTGCATGGCTGTCGTCAGCTCGTGTCGTGAGATGTTGGGTTAAGTCCCGCAACGAGCGCAACCCTTGTTCACAGTTACTAACGCGTAATGGCGAGAACTCTGTGGAGACTGCCGGTGATAAACCGGAGGAAGGTGGGGATGACGTCAAGTCCTCATGGCCTTTATGTCCAGGGCTACACACGTGCTACAATGGACGGTACAGAGAGTCGCGAGACCGCG
>JALYOB010000229.1 GCA_030857085.1 Acidobacteriota bacterium
GGGCTGTGTCGCGGAGGCTTGGCCCGCAGACGGGTCCAGGGGCCGTGCCCCTGGCCGCCGGAGGCCCTCGTCGTCCCCTGTCGCATACGCAACGCGCTTGACCGCCCAAAGCCGCGCCCGCATCATGCGCGCACATGTCGACCATCGGTCAGTTGTTCCGCACCAAGTCGCTCGACGCGCTCGTTGGCGAGACTCAGACAGAAGGGCAGCAGCTCAAGAAAGCCCTCGGCCCATGGAACCTCGTCGCCCTCGGCATCGGCGGCATCATCGGCGCGGGCATCTTCGCCACCATCGGTACTGCGGCCGCGGGGGACGCTCATCGGCCGGGCGCGGGACCGGGTTTGATGCTGTCGTTCGTCATCACCGCCATCGTCTGCGGGTTCACGGCGCTCTGCTACGCCGAGTTCGCGTCGATGGTGCCGGTTTCCGGCTCCGCGTACACCTACTCGTACGGCACGCTGGGCGAGCTCGTGGCGTGGATCATCGGCTGGGATCTCATCATCGAATACGCGATTGGCAACGTGGCGGTCGCGATCTCGTGGGCGAATTACATGAACACGCTGCTCGACGGCTTCGGCATTCGATTGCCTGCGTGGCTCGCGGTCGACTATCGAACAGCCTCGACGAAGATGCCGGAGGTCGTGGCGAACGCGCCGCATCTGTTCGGGATGCCGATCGTGTTCAACATCCTCGCGCTGGCGATCGTCGCCGCGATCACGATGGTGCTCGTGTGGGGCATTCGCGAGTCGGCGAATTTCAACTTCTGGATGGTGGGCTTCAAGCTGATCGTGCTCGCGTTCTTCGTCATCGTGAGCCTCAAGTTCGTCCGCCCCGCGAACTGGACTCCCTTCGCGCCGAACGGGATGCCCGGGATCTTCTCCGGCGCGGCGGTCGTGTTCTTCGCCTACATCGGCTTCGACGCGGTCTCGACGACGGCCGAAGAAGCGCGCAATCCGAAGCGCGACATGCCGATCGGCATCATCGGCTCGCTCATCGTCTGCACGATCATCTACGGCATCGTTGCGGCGGTCTTCACCGGCATGATTCCCTACCGCGCGCTGACCAGCGCGCTCGCGAGCGAACAGGCCGAGCCGCTCACGCTCGCCATGAAACACGTGTCGATGCCGAACTGGATGGTCGGCGTCGTGGCCCTCGGATCAGTCATCGCGCACACGGCCGTGCTGCTCGTGTTTCAGCTCGGCCAGCCGCGCATCTTCTTCGCCATGTCCCGCGACGGACTGCTGCCGAAACTGTTCGCGAAAGTGCATCCCAAGTACGGCACGCCGCACGTGTCGACGATCATCACGGGCCTCGTGGTGGGTGTCGCGGCGATGTTCACGAACCTCGAGGAGATGGTCGACCTCACGAACATCGGAACGCTGTTCGCGTTCTTCCTCGTCTGCATCGGCATCATCATCCTGCGCATCAAAGAGCCGGATCGCGAGCGCCCGTTCAAAGTGCCGTTCGGCATCGTCCTGCCGGCGCTCGGCGCGATCTCGTGTGTCGGTCTGGCGATCTACCTCCCGCCGACCTCCTGGACGCGCTTCTTCCTCTGGCTGCTCGCCGGCCTGGTCGTCTACTTCGTGTACGGCTTCCGCCACAGCCGCCTGCGCCATCCCGGACACGTGCATCAGGTGCCGCCGGAGCCGCCGATGTTCAAGGGGTAGGGTTGGCGCGGTGCGCCAACGGGTTGTCCGTTGTCCGTTCTCCGTTGTGGGTGAGGCCTCGCCGCAACGCACCCGCAACGGACAACGGATAACGGATAACGGATAACGGACAACCACATCCTGGCCCGATCTGACCGCTCCTCGTCCTGAACGCGCACCTCGACGCGCCTACATTGCGCGTCGAAGGAGATGCGCAACATGGACACGGCCCTCTTGGTCATCGATGTTCAGGACTCATTCAAGTACAGCCCTGCGCGCTGGGCGCAGCGCAACAATCCGGAGTTCGAGCGGAATGTGAGCGATCTCATCGCCGCGTTTCGCGAGGCTTCGCTTCCGATCTTTTTCATCCTCCACACGGACGACGATCCGGGATTCCGGCGTAATGATCCGGAAGTGCGGCTGATGCATTTCATCGATCGCCGCGAGACCGATCCGCTGCTGGTGAAGACGACGCGGAACGCGTTCACGAGCACCGATCTGCAGCAGCGGCTCGAGGCGATGGGCATTCGGCGCCTCGTGATTTCGGGCATTTCCACCGAACAATGCTGCGAGACGACCACCCGCGTCGCCGCGGACCTCGGCTACGATGCCGACTTCGTGACCGAGGCGACGGCGACGTTTCCGATCGGCAGCTTGTCGTGCGAGGCGATCGTCGAACGGACCGAGGCGGTGTTGCGCGGGCGGTTCGCACGCATTCGCACCGTGAGCGAAATCAAAGAGGAGATGCTCGTATCCGCGACGTAATCTTCATCGTGCTGCCGGAGGTCGAGATCCTCGACTTTGCCGGTCCGCTGCAGGCGTTCGGAGAGGCGAATGCGAGCCGCGCGCGTTACCGCACGCGCGTCTGTTCGCCGCAGCGGCGCATCGTCGCGCAGCAGGGCGTCGTGCTGGCCGATCTCGACCCATTGCCCGACGGCGTCACGCCCGAGACGATCGTCATCGTGCCGGGCATGCCGTATCACGCGACGCAGAAGATCGACCGCTCCGTCACCCGCTGGCTCGCCAGCGCTGCGCGCATCGGAGCGCATGTCGCGTCGGTCTGCACGGGAGCATTTGCGCTCGGCGAAGCGGGTCTGCTCGATGGCAAACGCTGCACGACGCACTGGAAGCGGACGAGCGAGCTCGCGCGCCGCTTCCCGCGCGCACGCGTGCTCGAAGACCGCCTCTACGTCACCGAAGACAACGTCACCACGAGCGCCGGCATCGCATCCGGCATCGACATGGCGCTCGCATTCATCGAGCAGGCCGACGGCCCGATCGTCGCGGCGGAAGTGGCGCGCGAAATGGTCGTGTACCTCCGCCGCGATGGAACGCAGGAACAGAGCAGCGTCTATCTCGACTTCAGGACGCACATCCATCCGGGCGTGCATCGCGTGCAGGACTGGATCGTGCGCAATCCCGCCGATCGCGTCACGATCGAAGAGCTTGCGGATCGCGCCGGGATGAGCGTGCGCAGTCTGACGCGGACGTTCCGCGCCGCGACCGGGATTTCTGTGCACGACTTCACCACGCGCGTGCGCATCGAGCTCGCACGTTCGCTGATGAACGATCCGGCCATGACGATGGAAGCGGTGGCGCGGCGCTGCGGCTTCGCGACCGCGCGTCAGCTGCGGCGGCTGTTCGAAAACGAACACCCCGTGCGGAACCGAACAGCACGGTCGGCGTAACTCGTTGAAAACACGTGCGGGAAACGTGGTACGCCGCTCGCGATAGGCGAGCGGCGTATGGACCGTGAAATCGCACCCGAAGTGAGACAGCGCCGCGTCGCGAAGCGCGTCGTCACGATCGTCATCGCGCTCGCCGCGATTGCATTTTCGCTCGCCGCGACGGTGCGGTGGCTGCGCCCTTCGCTCGACGCGAGCCGCGTGCAGTTCGCGCGTGTGGAGCGTGGTGCCGTCGAGTCGACGCTCGATGCGAACGGCACCGTGATCCCGCTCGTCGAGCAGGTCGTCTCCAGCCCGGTCGAAGCGCGCGTGCTGCGCATCGAGCGGCGCGCGGGCGACAAAGTGCGCGCGGGCGACGAACTGCTCGCGCTCGACATCGCCTCGACGCAGCTCGAAGCGCAGCGCCTCAACGATCGCGTTTCGCAGGCGCGCAGCGCGAACGACGAGCTGACGCTGAAGCTCGAAGAATCGATCGCCTCGCTGCGCGCGCAGATCGAGCAGAAGAAACTCGACGCGAAGATCTTCCACTACACCGCCGATCAGCGTGCGCGTCTGCGTTCCGAAGGCTTGATCGCGGAGCAGGACGCGCTCTCGGCCGCAGCATCGGCAAAGAAGAGCGACATCGAGCTGGAAGGGCTCGAGCAGGCGCTGCGCCGCGCGTTGCGCTCGCGCGATCTGCAGCTCGCAACGGCGCGAGGCGAAGTCGCGGCGGCGGAGCGCGAGCGCGAAGAATCGCGGCGGCAGCTCGAGCTCGCGATGCTGCGCGCGGAGCGCGACGGCGTACTGACCTCGATCGTGAACGAGATCGGCGCCACGGTGCGAAGGGGCGAAATCCTCGCGCGCATCGCCGATCTCTCGGCGTATCGCGTGGAGGCAACGATCTCCGACATTCACGCCGCGCGTCTCGCACCCGGCATGCGCGCGCGTGTGTCGCTCGATGCGGCGCGCATCAGCGGCACGATCGAGAGCGTCGACCCCCGCATCGTCAACGGCGTCGCGCGCTTCTTCATCGTCCTCGACGAGCCGTCGCATCCGCAGCTGCGCAACAACATGCGCGCGGAGGTCGAGGTCATCACCGGCGCGCGCAGCGGAGCGCTCGTCGTGCGGCGCGGCGCACTCGCGCGCTCGGATGCGAACAGCGCGTTCGTCGTGCGCGGCGATGACGCGGTGCGCGTTCCGGTGCAGTTCGGACTGGCAGGCAAAGACACGATCGAGATCAAGGGCGGACTGCGCGAGGGCGACGAGCTCGTGATCTCCGATCTCAGCGATTTCGAAGGCGTTCAGAAAATTCGACTGAAGGGGAACAAGCAATGATCCAACTCAACAACGTGAACAAGGTTTACCGCACCGATCGCGTCGAAACGGTCGCACTGGAGAACATCAATCTCGACGTGGCGCCGGGCGAGTTCGTCTCGATCATGGGACCGTCCGGCTGCGGCAAGAGCACCCTGCTCAACGTCATCGGCCTGCTCGACGCGCCAACCAGCGGCGCGCTCGCGCTCGACGGCGCGAAGGTCGACATGTGGGCCGGCCGCAAGCTGGCCACGTTCCGCAATCAGAAGCTCGGCTTCGTCTTTCAGAGCTTCCATCTCGTTCCCGATCTGAAGGTGATCGACAACGTCGAGATCCCGCTGCTGTACCGCAAGGAGAACGGCACGCCGCGCCGCAAGCTCGCGCAGGCTGCGCTCGATCGCGTCGGTCTCGCCTCGCGCATCCATCACTTCCCGACGCAGCTCTCCGGCGGCCAGCAGCAGCGCGTGGCCATCGCCCGGGCCATCGTCGGCAAGCCGCGCATCCTTCTCGCCGACGAGCCGACCGGCAACCTCGACTCGGCGATGGGTGAGGAGATCATGGGCATCCTCCACGACCTCAATCGCAACGACGGCACGACCATCGTGATGGTCACGCACGACGAGCGTTTCGCGCGCCGCACCGATCGCATCGTGCGCCTCTTCGACGGACGGCAGGTGGCGTGATGCTGAAGAACTACGTCAAGCTCGCGCTGCGCGTGCTCGCGCGGCGCAAATTCTTCACCTTCATTTCGCTCTTCGGCATCAGCCTCACTCTGGTCGTGCTGATGGTCGCCGCGGCGATCCTGGACAACGTCTTCGCGTCGCGCCCGCCGGAGTCGCGGTTCGACCGCGTGCTGTCGGTGAGCCGCGTGAGCATCAGCGGCAATCGCGCGATCATGACCGGCGGCGCCGGCTACAGGTTTCTCGACAAGTACCTGCGCAACCTTCCCGGCGCCGAGGCGACTTCGATCGCGTCCGACTCCTCGGCGGTGACGATGTACCACGAGGGAAGAAAGATCGAGACGCACATCCGCCGCACCGACGGCGTGTACTGGCGCATTCTCAACTTCCGTTTTCTCGAAGGTGGTCCGTTCACCGAGCAGGACAACCAGAACGCGAACTTTGTCGCGGTCATCACTGATGACATGCGCGCGAAGCTGTTCGGCGGACCGGCGCTGAACCGCACGTTCGTCGTGGAAGGGCAGACGTTCCGCGTCGTCGGCGTCGTGCCGGCGGTCGCGATCACGCGTCTCGCCGCCTTCTCCGAAATCTGGGCGCCGGTGCGGACGTACCGCACCCGCGACTACGAGAAGGGCGTCGTCGGTTCGTTTTCGGGACTCGTGCTCGCGCGCGATCGCGCCGATTTTCCTCGGCTGCGCAATGAGTTCGACAAGCGGCTGCAGGGATTCGTCTTCGACGATCCGAAGATGTTCCACAAGATCGACGCGGGCCTCGACACGCGCTTCGAGGCCTTCGCGCGCTTCATGCTCGGCGGCACGTTCGAGCGCAATCGCGCAGCGGCAATGCGCACGATCCTGTTCGTGCTCGCGCTGCTCTTCGTGACGCTGCCCACCATCAATCTGATCAGCATCAATCTCAGCCGCATCATGGAGCGCGCGGCGGAGATCGGCGTGCGCAAGGCATTCGGTGCGTCCTCGCCCTCGCTGATCGGACAGTTCGTCGTGGAGAACGTGGTGCTGACGCTCATCGGCGGCCTGATCGGGTTCGTGCTCTCGCTCTGCGCGCTCGCCGCGCTGACGCGCGCGGAGGTCGTGCCTTACGCCGTCTTCGACATCAATTTCCGGATCTTTCTGTACGGCATGCTCATCGCGGCGCTGTTCGGCGTCTTCTCCGGTGTTTATCCGGCGTGGCGGATGTCGCGCATGCAGGCCGTGAACGCGTTGCGCGGAGGTGCACTGTGATTCGTCATCTGCTCAAGCTCGTGTGGAATCGGAAGCGTGCGAACGCGCTCATCGCCGCAGAGATTTTCTTCTCGTTCCTGGTCGTGTTCGCGGTGCTGACCGCCGCGATCACCTTTCTTCGCGGGTGGAGCGAGCCGCTTGGATTCAACTGGCGGAACGTTCTCGACGTCGGCATGCAGCTCGAGGTCGATCGCCGCTCTGGTCCGAGCAAAGAGACGCATGAGGCGGTGATGCGGCTGATCGATGAAGCGCGTGCGCTTCCCGAGGTCGAGGCGGCCGCGCTGTGTCTCACGCCGCCGTACGCGTTTTCGACCGCGCAGTCGTCGCAGAAGTGGCGCGGGCGCGACATCGAATTCATGTGGGATGACGTCACCGACGAGTACGTCAACGTGATGCAGCTGAAGCTCATCCGAGGCCGCTGGTTCTCCGCCGCCGATGATGCGTGGCCTGATCAGCCGGTGGTGATGGAGGCCAGTGCGGCGGAGGCTTTGTTGGGCAATGTCGATCCGTTCTGGAC
>JALYOB010000230.1 GCA_030857085.1 Acidobacteriota bacterium
CCGCAACGGCTACGACCTGACCTGCGCGGCCGAGCTCACCCGCCTCCCGTTCGGCGCCGGCTCGTTCGACTACGTCGTCAGCCTCGACGTGCTCGGCCACGTCGAGTTCGGGGAGAAGGACGCCGTCCTCGCCGAGGCCGCGCGCGTGCTGCGGCCGGGCGGGCTGCTGTGGGCCACGACGCCGCACGGCCGCGGCATCTCCGCCCGTCTGCTGCGCGAGCGGTGGAGCGTCGTCTCACCGCCGGAGCACATTCAGCTTTTCTCGATGCGCGGCATGCGCCGTCTGCTCGAACGCGCCGGCTTTCGCGATGTGCGGCTCGCGGCGCATGGCGTCAACCCGTACGAGATCGTCCACACGCTGCGCAGCCGCGGCACCACTTCCTGCGATCGCGTCGAGACGGGCTACGCGCTCAACGCATTCATGAGTGAGCGTCCGGCGCGGCGCGTGCTCAAAGGAGCGATCAACGCCGCGCTCTCGACGACTCGTCTGGGCGACAGCCTGAAGGTGTACGCGACTACCGCACCGCGCGGCGCTTGAGCGAGTTGCAGTTGCGCAGCGCCGTCACCACGGCCGAATGGTCCGGCGTGTTCATGATCATCGGCGCACGGCAGCCGTCCATCGCATTGAAGAACGACGTCGCCTCGGAAACGCTGTCGAATTTGTCGAGCGCGAACGGCTCGTCATCGGGGATGTAGATCGATCCGGACTCCACGCGGCGCAACACGACCCACGGCCGCTCATCCACTCCGGTCGGTATCGCAATCACATACTTGTCTCCGCCGGCCAGCACGAGCGCCGCGGCAGCGCAGTTCCACGTTTCGCACGAGGTGGCGATCCAGGTGTAGCGGACCGGCTTCGTCGTTTCTTCGGCGGCAAGCGGCTGAAGCGAGAGAAAGGCGAGCGCAACGGTGAACAGAAAGCGTTTCATGCAAGGTCTCCTGCGCCCCGCACTGAAATGAACGTGCCAGTGACTCAGCTCACAATAACTCGGCACGATCTTCGCCATAGTGGGCAACCGGAGGATCCATGAAGCCCAGGTTTCTACTCAGCATCATCCTGCTGATCGCCGCCAGTCAGGCGCTCGCCACGTCATTCGTCGTTCCGACCGATGACGAGCTCGCAGCGCGCTCGGCCGCGATCGTCGTCGGTACGGTCGAAGGATCGTACACACAGGACGTAAACAACACGATCGAAACCGTTTACGAGGTTCGCCTGGAGCGCGCCATGAAGGGCGCGTTCGGTAAAAACGAGCTCGTTCGGGTGGTCTCGATGGGCGGTGTGAGCGGCGATCGAGCCCTTTTCGTCCCCGCCGAAGCGCACTTCGAGCAGGGGGAGCGTGTGCTCCTCTTCCTCAGCCGTGACGGCAAAGGACGCTGGCGCACGACCGATCTCACCCTCGGCCGCTTCGAATTTGTGACCTCCACGAAGGGCGAGCGGTTGCTCGTTCGGGACACTGAAGATGTCGTGGGATGGGATCGCAGCGGACGCGTCCACGTCGAACAGGTACGCCGCGAACAAGGTTTTCTGCAGTTTCTGGAAAACAAATTGAGCGGTCGCGCCGCGCGTACGGATTACGTCGTCAGCGCGTCCGAGGTGACGGTTGCGCCGGAGACGCAGACGGACCGGTTTGCGGTGGGGACGAATGCCGCGCCGTTCGCCGGCGCCACGTATACCGACTTCGTCAACAACCAGCCGATCCGCTGGCCGAACATCAGCGCCGGCGTCACCTTCTACAAGCGGAGTGACACGAACATCTCCGGCGCTGCCGATGGCGGCGTCTCCACGATCCAGAGCGGTCTCGCCGCCTGGAACAACGAGCCGAACTCGAACATCAACCTTCTGTATGGAGGCCAGCAGGCGAAGGCGTCGCAGAACTTCGACGGCGTGAACATGGTCGAGTTCAATGACCCGCAGGGCCGCGTCGGCGGCTCGTGGACCGGCTCCGGTACGGTCGCGATCACCTTCATCTCGTTCGGCAGCTCGCACTCGTTCGCGGGCCTCTCCTGGCTCAGCATCACTGATGCGGACGTCGTCTTCCAGGATGCGTATCCGGCCACGAACGCGGCGTTCGGCACGGCCATGACCCACGAGCTCGGCCACGCCATCGGCTTCCGTCACTCGAATGAGAATCACGTCACCGGCGGCGCCTGCGATCCCTCGCAGGAAGAGTGCACGACCGCGGCGATCATGAACGCGGTTTCGAATGCGGCTTATGGCTTCACGCTGCAGCCGTGGGACATCAATGCCGCGCAGTCGGTCTACCCGGGTTCGACCAGCACGTGCACCGCTCCCGCAATCACGGCCCAGCCGACCTCGCGCACGATCACCTCGGGCACGAGCACGACGCTGACGGTCACCGCGACCGGCACCAACCTGACGTACCAGTGGTACACCGGCACTTCCGGCAGCACGGCCACGCCGGTCAGTGGTGCGACGTCGGCGAGCCTCACGGTTTCTCCGACAGCCACTACGAGTTACTGGGTGCGCGTTTCGAACGGGTGCGGTACCGCGAACAGCAGCACGGCAACCGTGACGGTGGACGCCGCGACCTGCGCTGCTCCGACAATCACGGCGCAACCGCAGTCCTCGACAATTCCGTCCGGCTCGTACGCTACCGTGGCCGTGACCGCCACCGGTACGGGGCTCACGTATCAGTGGTACGTCGGCGCGAGCGGCAACACCAGCCAGCCGATCTCCGGCATCAGCGGACCGTCGTTCCAGGTCAGCCCCGGCGCCACCACCAGCTACTGGGTGCGCGTCAGCAACGCGTGCGGAAGCGTGAACAGCGCCAGCGCGACCGTCACTGTGACGGCCGCATGCAGCGCTCCGGCGATCACCGCGCAGCCGACCTCGCGCACAATCGATTCGGGCACGAGCACCACGCTTTCGGTGAGCGCGAGTGGCGCCAACCTCGCCTATCAGTGGTACGTCGGGACCTCCGGAAGTACGGCGACGCCGATCAGCGGCGCGACCGGACCTTCTCTGACCGTCTCGCCGACCTCGACGACGAACTACTGGGTCCGCGTCTCCAACTCGTGCGGCGCGGTCAACAGCAACACTGCGACCGTGACGGTTTCCGCCGCGACGTGCAGCGCTCCGACGATCACCGCGCAGCCGCAGTCGTCCACCGTGACGTACGGCAACTATACGACCGTCGGCGTGACTGCGTCCGGCACGGGCCTGACCTATCAGTGGTACGTGGGCCAGAGCGGCGACATGAGCCGTCCGATCTCCGGCCTCACCAGCCCGTCGTTCCAGGTCAGCCCCGGCGCGACGACCAGTTACTGGGTCCGTGTCACCAACGCCTGCGGCAGCGTCAATAGCGCTACCGCAACGGTGACGGTGACCGCGGCCTGCACTGCTCCAACGATCACCGCACAGCCGCAGTCGTCGACGATCCCGTACGGGTCGTACACGACCGTCGGCGTGACGGCGTCGGGCTCGAACCTCACGTATCAGTGGTACGTCGGTCAGAGCGGCGACACGAGCCGTCCCATCTCGGGCCTCACCAGCCCGTCGTTCCAGGTCAGCCCCGGCGCGACGACGACTTACTGGGTGCGGGTCAGCAACGCATGCGGCAGCGTGAACAGCGCGGCCGCGACCGTGACGGTGACGGCGGCGTCCTCATGCAGCGTGCCGACGATCACCTCGCAGCCGCAGTCGTCGACAGTCTACTACGGTGAGTACACGACGGTGTCTGTGAGCGCGTCGGGCACCGGCCTCACGTATCAGTGGTACGTCGGTCAGAGCGGCGACACGAGCCGTCCGATCTCGGGCCTCACGACGCCGTCGTTCCAGGTCAGCCCCGGCGCGACGACGACCTACTGGGTGCGCGTCACCAACGCGTGCGGCAGCGTGAACAGCGCGGCCGCGACCGTGACGGTGCTCGCCGCACGACAGTAGGACGTATTTCGTAGTTGTTTCCTCGAAAGCCGGGAGCATCCGCTCCCGGCTTTTTCTTTTGTGATTGAATCGCGCGCCGTGCGCTGGAGAAAACTCGGACACGTCTACACCGCGGCAGGGGAGGCGGCATGGGCGCGATCGCATGCGTTCCTGCCGACGGTGCTGCCGCTCGACGACGAGCGCCTCCGCGTCTACGTCGCCTTTCTCGACAAAGAGCGCATCGGCCGCATCGGCTACGTCGACGTCGACGCGTCGAATCCATTGCGCGTGCTGAATGTTTCCCAAGAGCCGGTGCTCGACATCGGCATCCCCGGCACGTTCGACGACAACGGCGTGAATCCGATCGCCGTCATCCGCGAAGGTGACCGCATTTATCTCTTCTACAACGGCTGGCAGATCCCCACACGCATCCGCTACACCTTTTTCCTCGGCCTCGCGATCAGCACGGACGGCGGCGAAACGTTCACCCGCCACTCGCAGGTCCCTGTGCTCGACCGCGCCGACGGCGAGCTCTACTTCCGCACCGCTGCCTGCATCCTGCGCGACGAGGGCAAATGGCGCATGTGGTACATCGGCGGCGATCAGTGGGTCGACGTCCACGGCAAGCTCCGGCCGCACTACAACATGCGCTATCTCGAAAGCGATCGCCTCGACACGTGGGGCGCTCCCGGCCGCGTCCTGATCGATGTCTACGGCGACGACGAGCACGGCCTCGGCCGCCCGGTCGTGATCCGCGACGGCAACCTTTACCGCATGTGGTACGGCGTGCGGACGAAAAGTCGCGGCTACCACGCCGGCTATGCCGAGTCGCCGGACGGCCTCGTCTGGAGGCGGCGGGACGAGCTCGCCGGAATCGAAGTTTCAGAGAGCGGGTGGGACTGCGAAATGCTCTGCTGCCTCGCCATCCAGCCGACCCGCTACGGAACGTACATGTTCTACAATGGCAACAATTACGGGGAGACCGGATTCGGCGTAGCAATCCTCGAATGACCGGTGACGCGCCTCGCGCCCTCTCCCTTTCCCGTCTATGAAAGAAAGCGCCGCCGCACTCTATCGCTGCCCCTACACGAACGAACCGCTGCAGCTCGCCGACGTGCAATCCGCGGACGGCGAAGTGACCAGCGGCCGTCTGGTCGCGCCGTCGGGCCGCTCGTATGCAGTGCGCGACGGCATCCCGTACCTCATCGACGAGTCGCTCGAAAAGCGCAGCGATGAGGAAGAGCGCGAACTGCAGTATTACGAGAGCAGCGCCAGTGCCTACGACACGGGGATGGACTGGCTGTTCCGCAGTTTCTACGAAAACGAGGAAGAGCTGCGGCAGTCGATGGTTGCCAGCCTCGCATTGCAGCCTTCCTCCACGGTCCTCGAAATCGGCTGCGGCACGGCGCGCGATTCGATCTACATTGCACGCGAGCTCGGCGCCGAAGGGCGCATGTTTCTGCAGGATCTCTCGCCGCAGATGCTCACGCTCGGCCGGCGCAGAATGCAGCAGCAGAATCACGCCGCCGCACTCGAGTACTTTGTCGGCAACGCCGCCTCACTCCCGTTTCCCGAGCGCATGTTCGACGCGGTGTTTCACTTCGGCGCACTGAACGTCTTTTCCGATCGCGCGAAGGCATTGCACGAGATCGCGCGCGTCACGAAAGTCGGCGGCAAGGTCGTGTTAGGCGACGAGGGTCTCGGCCCCTGGCTCCGCACCACTGACTACGGCAGGATTCTCGAGAACGCGCACCCGCTCTATCGCGCCGATCCACCGGTCGAACTGCTCCCCCCCAACGCACGCAATGTCGCCGTCCGCTGGCTCCTCGGCAACGCTTTCTATCTGCTCGAATTCACGATCGGCGACGGCCCCCCTCCGGTCGATCTCGATCTGCCGATTCCCGGCCGCCGCGGCGGCACGCTGCGCACGCGCTGGATGGGAATGCTCGAAGGGGTCACACCCGAGACGCGACAGAAGGCGGCGGAAGCAGCGGCGCGCGACGGCGTGAGCCTGCACGAGTGGCTCGAACGCGTCGTCAGCACGGCCGCCAAACGTCAGGACTGACCATGACCGCGCGCCAGGCGGCGATCCGCCACATCGCTTACTACCTCCCCGAGACGCAGCTCACGAACGAGACGCTGGCGGCCGAGCTGGGCGACTGGACGGCCGACAAAATCCTCGAGAAAACCGGCATCTCCTGCCGCCGCATCGCCGCCCCCAACGAATGCTCCTCCGACCTCGGCATCGCCGCCGCGCAGGCTCTCTTCGACGCTGGCGTCTGCGATCGTCAAGACATTGACTTTCTGCTGTTCTGCACGCAAAGCCCCGACTACTTCCTCCCCGCCACCGCCTGCATCGTTCAGGAACGCCTCGCCCTCCGCACCGACTGCGGTGCGCTCGATTTCAATCAGGGCTGTTCCGGGTTCGTCTACGGCCTGGCGATGGCCAAGAGTCTCATCGAGAGCCTCGGGCTTCGCAACGTTCTGCTGATCACGGCCGAGACCTACAGCAAGTTCATTCACCCCCGCGACCGTTCCGTGCGCACGATCTTCGGCGACGCAGCAGCAGCAACGCTCATCACCGCCGTCGAATCCGACGAGCCGCTCCTCGGCCCGTTCGTCTTCGGCACCGACGGCCGCGGCGCCGCGAATCTCATCGTCCCCGCCGGCGGCATGCGCCAGCCAATCTCCGAACAAACATCAATCGTCATGGCCGACAAAGGCGGCAACGAGCGTTCGCAGAATCACCTCTACATGAACGGTGCGGAGGTCTTCAACTTCACGCTGCAAGCCGTTCCGTCCGCAGTGAACGCGCTGCTCGCGAAAGCGAACAAGGCGACCGACGACATCGACTACTACGTGCTGCATCAGGCAAATCGCTTCATGCTCGATCGCCTCCGCCAGAAGATGAAGATCGACGAGCGGAAGTTCTGCATCGACATGGAAGACTGCGGCAACACGGTGTCGTCGACGATTCCCATCGCGCTCGCGCGCGCGAATCAACGCGGCACGATGATGCTCGTCGGCTTCGGCGTCGGCTACTCGTGGGCTGCTTGCCTTGCGCGGGTGGCGTAAGGGGAGACGACCGGGGGCCTCCGGCGGCCGGGGGCACGGCCCCCGGACCCCGTCTGCAGGCCAAGCC
>JALYOB010000685.1 GCA_030857085.1 Acidobacteriota bacterium
TCCCTCGGCTGCGCAAGGAAACGAGTCAAAGCGGCGACTGGCGTCGCCGCACTCCATAGCGGGCCGTCCGGGCACTGTCATTGCTCTGTTTTCCTCTCGTTAGAAGGAGGAAATGCAATGGCAAACCAGAACTCGCGGCATGTGCGCGACGTGATGACGCCGAACCCGGAAACCGTCAGCGAGCGCGACTCGATTCATGAGGTCGCGCGCATCATGAAGGACGCGGATACGGGTATCGTCCCGGTCGTCGATGGCCGCAAAATCATCGGCCTCGTCACCGATCGCGACATCGTCGTGCGCGGTGTGGCCGAGGGGAAAGACATCTCGACGATGAAAGTCAACGAGATCATGACCAAGTCGGTGCGCAGCGTCCGTGAAGACGCGACGGTCAACGACGCGCTCGAAATGATGAGCAGCGCCGAGGTCCGCCGCATCACGGTCGTGAACTCGAACGACGAGCTCGTCGGCATCGTCTCGCTGGGCGACGTCTCAACGCAGACCAACGCAGACGGCAAAGTCGGTCAGACGGTCGAGTCGATCAGCGAAGCGCCACCGAACAACTAAGTTCCTCGGAGTTCCTCGGTTCCTCGGAGTTCCTCGGAAGAGTAGAGGAGATCCGAGGGACCGAGCTCCCCGAGGAACTCCGAGGAACTGGCTTTCGGAATGTCCCTTCCCGCACCCCCGTTCACCTCGGCGTGCGATCCACCCTTCTCGCTCTCTCGTTCCTCGCTGTCGCTCCCCTCTTTGCGGCGGACGTCGATTCGAAGCTCGAACGCGCCGTGCGCGACACGCTTCCGGTGTGCAGCGGAGCGAAGCTCACGTTTGATGAGCTGCCGGTGAAGCTCCCCACCGGATTCACGGGAAAATCGGCGCGAGTCGAAGGCTCGCCGGTTTGTGAAGGGCAGTACGCGGTCGTCCTCTCGCGTGCGAACAACGTCTTCATCGGCGCGCCGTGGCCGCTCAGCAACGAAGAGGGGAAGACAATCGAACAGAAGCTCGGCGGTTTCGTGCTCCGCAACATGCAGGAGAACATGACCGTCAACGTCGACCGCACCGCGCGCACGGCCGACGGGCTGTTCAAAGCGACGCTCCTGCAGAGCACCGAGTACGGAAAGCTGCCTCTCGAGGGAGAAGTCGATCCGGAAGGAAACATCTTCTTCTTCGGGCACTTCCGTCCCGTCAGCGGCGACATCCGCTCGATCCGCACGAAGACCTTCGAGCCGTTCGTCGCACACGCACCGGCCAAAGGCGCGTCGTCTGCGAAGGTGACGGTGCTCGAGTTCTCCGACTTTCAGTGCCCTTCCTGCCAGCGCGCGTCCGGCTACATGGAGCCGATCCTCGCGCAGCACGGCGACAAGGTGCGCTACGTCCGCTACGACCTTCCGCTCTCCGGACACGCATGGGCCTTCCCGGCGGCGCTCGCCGGCCGCGCGATCTGGCGCCAGAAGCCGGACGCGTTCTGGGATTTCAAGAAGCAGGTCTACGCGAACCAGAGCTCGATGAATGCGTTCACGTTCTGGGACTGGGCGCGAGGATTCGCCGAGGATCATGAGCTCGATCTGAAGAAATACGATGCGGATCTGAACTCGCAGGAAATCAAGGACGAGATCCTGCGCGGTGCAGGGACGGCGTTCGCCAACGACGTCCGCGCCACGCCGAGCTACATGGTCAATGGCGTGCTCGTCGAGGCGGGCGAAGAAGGCAAAGGCCTCGTGGCGTACATCGATCAGCTGCTCGCGGCGAAGTAAGCCGCGCGTCAGATCGACTGCCAGACCAGATCGAGAAACGCCTTGAGCATGCGGCCGGTGAGGCCCCAGATCTCGTGCGGCCCGTGGCGGTAAAAGTAGGCCGGATACTGTTTGCCGCGAAACGGCACGTAGCGGATCTCGGGATTGCTCATGTCGAGCAGCGCCTCGACCGGCACCTCGAACACTTCCACCACTTCGGACTCCTGCATGACGTAGTCGAAGCGTTCGTGCACGATGCCGGCGAATGGCGCGACGAGAAAGCCGCTGTGCGTCACGACGTCGTCGAGTCGGCCGATGAGCTCCACATGTTCGGCCGGAATGCCGACTTCTTCCCGCGCCTCGCGAATGGCCGCCTGTTCGAGCGTCTCCCCTTCTTCGGCGGAGCCTCCGGGAAAAGCGATCTGGCCGCTGTGTGAGGCGAGGTTTTCCGAGCGGCGGGTAAAGAGAATCGACCAGCCGTCGCCATTGCGGATGAGCGGAATGAGGACGCACGCGCGGCGATGCTGCGGCGCACGAATCTCCACCGCGGGCCGCTTCGCGAGAATCTCCCGCAGCCGCCCCAGGGCCGCATCCTCAAACATCCCGCACCTCGGCGAACGGTGTGTCGTCGACCAGCGGAACGTCCTGCAGCGCGTGATAGAGGCGAAGAGTTTTGCCGTTCGCTGTTCGTGCGAACGAGAGCGTGGCGGTTTGCGTCTGATGCAGATCGCCCGGCAATGCGAGCCAGCGGTTCTGCACTTCCGTTTCGCCGTCGAAGAGCTTCGCGATCAGGCGGTACTCGGGCTGGCCATAGGTGCGCGTGCGAATGACCGGGCCGTTGTTTTTGATGGTGAGGGTGATGGTGTCGGCGAAGTGCACATCCACAACTTCGACCTGCGGAAACGTTTGGAGTGCGGCGACGCCAGTCGCCGCTTTGGCTCCGGAAACCGCAGCGCGCACGGAGTCAAAG
>JALYOB010000686.1 GCA_030857085.1 Acidobacteriota bacterium
CCCCCGCATTCGGCGCGCGAACTTTCGATAAGCGGGGGATCCCTCGACTTCGCTCGGAATGACACGTGACGCAAGTGTCATCCTGAGCCGCGAAGACGGCGAACGACCTTCCAACATGCCGCAGACGCAATCGCACTGCAGTTTGATTCGAAGTTCTGGCTCGCCGTCACGGCACGCGACCGCATTCACGCACGACGGGATGCCGCGATGACGACGTTCGCGATTCTGATCGTCGCCGTGTCGGCACTCAGTGCCGTCGCCACCTAGGCCGTGAAGGCAGTCAGCGCTTCTTCTTCGCTCTCGTACACCGAGAACATCGGCAGCAGGTTCGTGAGGCGAAGGGTTTTGGTCACGCGATCCTGCGGCTTGAGCAGGCGCAGCGAAGCGCCGCGGCGCTGGGATTCGCGATAGACCTGCACCAGCTCGCCGAGGCCGTTGCTGTCGATGTAGTCCATGTCGGAGAGATTGAGAAGGATCTTCTTCGAGCCGTCCGCGAGGATCTCATTGACCACGCGAGGGAGGATCGTGTCGCTGACGCCGATGGCGAGCCGCCCCTTGAAGTCGACGATCGTGACGTCACCCGTTTTGCGAACCGCGATGTCCATGGGCGCGGATGATACCGCACGAAAGCCCTTCATCAATTCTTCACGCGTCTCGCTACCATGCGTGCATGAGGCGTCGGATTTTACTGGTCGAGGACGACCCGAAAACGAGGTCGACGGTCGCGCTTTATCTGCAGCGCGAAGGGTATGACGTCGCGACCGCGGAAGACGGCATTTCGGCGCTCGCCATCGCACGCGAGCGCGATCCGCATCTGGTCGTGCTCGATCTCATGCTGCCGTATCTCGACGGCATCTCGGTCTGCCGCACGCTGCGCGAACGCGCGCTGCATCCGGCCATCATCATGGTCACCGCGCGATCGACCGAAGACGACAAACTGCAGGGTCTCGACCTCGGCGCGGACGACTATGTGACCAAGCCTTTCAGTCCGCGCGAACTGATGGCGCGCATTCGTGCGGTGCTGCGCCGCGCCGCCGAAGATGACGTGGTGGAAGCGAACGGCATCGCCATCGATCGCGCACAGCATGAAGTGCGCGTCGCCGAGACCGCCGTTGCGGTGACGCCGACCGAGTATCGTCTGCTCGACGTGCTGATGCGCTCCGCCGGCCGCACGTTCACGCGGCAGGAGCTCGTCGAGCGCGCGCTCGGCGATGAATACGAAGGACTCGATCGCACCGTCGACGTGCACATCATGAATCTGCGCAAAAAACTCGGCGAGGCGGGGAAGGCGATCGTGACGGTGTTCGGCGTCGGATACCGGTTCGCGAAATGAGCATGCGATCGCTGCGGTGGCGGCTGGTCGTCGCGATGGCGCTCATTCTCGCGGTGATGCTCGCGGCGATCTTCGTCTTCTCGACGGTCGTGATCCGGTTCGAGTTCGACCGCTATCTCGTCGCGCAGCGAATGAACGACGCGCATTCGGCCGAATCGATTCTGAGGCGCTCGCCCGATCGATCCGCGGCCATGCGCCGCGTCTATGCGGAGTTCGGCATACGCACGATCGTCTTCGACGCGCAGCAGCGCCTGGTCGAGCGCTATCCACGTTCGCTCGACAAATATGTGATCGAAGTTCTGCCCGATGGCGCGGTGCGCTTTCGCAGTCCGGAGGGCGATCCGTTGCGCGAGCAGATGCTGATCAAAGGAGCGCACGTGCGGCTGCGCGACGGCAGCCTTGCCTACGTCCTGCCGCCCGCGCGCGATGATCCGCGCGGTGCGCCGGGTGCGTTTCGCGTTTCGGTGAACCGTTGGCTGATCGTCGGACTCGCCGCCGCGGCATTGCTGGCGATGGTGGTGATGCTCACGATCTTCCGCAGCGTGTTTCGTCCGGTGGAAGCGCTCACCGCAGGCGCGCGCGCGTTGGCGAGCGGACGGATGGAAACGCGCGTGCCGGTGCGCGGCAATGACGAGGTGGCGGAGCTCGGACGCGCGTTCAATACGATGGCCGAGGCGCTGGAGAGGAATGAGCGCGCGCGGAGGAACATGGTGAGCGACATTGCGCACGAGCTGCGCACGCCGCTCACCAGCGTGCGCGTGCAGCTCGAAGCGGTGCAGGACGGCGTGCTGGAAGCAGATGCGAAATTTTTCGCATCGCTCTCCGAGGACACGGCCACGCTGTCGCATCTGATCGATGACCTGCAGCAATTGTCACTGGCGGACGCGGGGCAGTTGCGGCTCGAACTGACAGACGTGCGCGTCGCGGAGCTCATCGATCGTGCGATCAGCGGACTCGATGGGCGCGCGTTGAAGGTGACGCGCGAGGTCGATCCGGAGCTGGTCGTGCGCGCGGACGCGCGGCGGATGGTGCAGGTGATTCGCAATCTGTTCGTGAACGCGATGGCGTATGCGGAGAGCACGATCGCCATTCGCGCGCTTCGCGCCGGCGAGCGCGTCGAGATCCGCGTCGGCGATGATGGTCCGGGCGTGAGTGACGAGCACAAGGAGCGGATCTTCGACCGCTTCTATCGCGCCGATCCCTCGCGCTCGCGCGCAACCGGCGGCGCCGGACTCGGCCTGGCCATCGCACGGCAACTCATGGAACTGCACGGCGGGAGCATTCGGTATGAGCGGCCGGAGTTTGTGATTACGATTTAGTTCCTCGGGTTCCTCGGAGTTCCTCGGAGTTCCTCGGAGT
>JALYOB010000231.1 GCA_030857085.1 Acidobacteriota bacterium
CAGTATCGCTGTCGATGTACCAGACCGCGCCGGCGCAGGGGCGGCCGGTGATCTTCTCGATCGCGCGGCAGTAGCGTCGCACCTGGCGCTGATCGCGCGCGACGCGCGCCTCGTCCGGCGCGCCGCTCTTGTAGTCGATGACGAGATCGGCGGCCTCTTCGCGCACGAGGCGATCGATGCGGCGTTCGACGAGCGTCCCGTTTTCGAGGAAGCGCACCGGCACCTCGCGTCCGATCGTCTCGGCGCGTGCGATGCGCTGCAGCATCGGCGAGCGGGCGATGCTCGCGACGCGCTGGCGTACGCGCGTGATCGTTTCTGCATCCGCGGCCGCTTCCGTTGCGAGCTGCCGCAGCAGCGCGTCCGCATCGCCGCGTCCGTCCCACAGTTCGAGCAGACGATGGAGGAGGATGCCCGCGGCGCGATTGCGATTGCCGGAGCGGCGCGCGGCGATTTCGGATGTGCTCAGCGTGGTAGTGACCGGCGCCGGTGTTTGCAGTTCGAGGTCCACCAGCCCGCCGTTCGCGAGCGTCGCTTCCAGCGCTGCATCGTGCAGCCGTTTGCGTGTGCGCGTCTGCTGCGGTGCGGATGCTGGCGCGACTTCGAATGCGACTGCGCCGATTTCCGTCTCGCGCAACTCTCTGCCCGATTCCGGCCACAGCGACGGCAGTTCTTTCCGATCGACGCCGAGCGCCTCCGTCACGCATTTGAAGAACCCCACGTTCTTCGTCTCCTCGGACACATTGCAGACGAAGACGACGTCCGTTTTCGCGCGGGTGACGGCGACGTAGAAGAGGCGCCGCAGTTCCGCTTCATCCCGTTTTCCGGCGAGTTTCTTCAGCTTCTCGCCGTCGCTGGTCAGACGAAAGTTGGCCGAGATCGACTCCGCGCGTCCCGCGAGCACGAGGCTGCGCGGTGACTCGACGGTGAAGAGCTGCGTCGCCTCGCTGCTGGTGGTGGGGAAGGCGAGGTCGGGGAGGATGACCGTCTCGAACTCGAGCCCTTTCGCCGCATGCACGGAGAGGATGCGCACCGCGTTCTGCGATTCATCGGCGAGACTCGGTTCCATCTCTTCGGGGTCATCGCGGCGCCGCGTGATTTCGTCAACAAATTGACGAACCGAGCCGCCGAGGCGCTGGTCGTATTCGAAGGCGATGGCGCGGACGTGCTCGAGGTGGCGGAGATGACGAATGCCGTCGACGGCCGCGTCGTACACGCGCTCGATGTTCGTCGTGGCGATGATGTGGTCGATGAGTTGGGAGACGGTGAGGTGGCGCGAGGACTCGCGGAAGGAGGCGAGGGTGCGTTCGAACGAGGACCAGGTGTCATCCTGAGCCGTCTCCCGTGTCATCCTGAGCCGCGAAGACGGCGAAGGATCCCCCGCCCACGGAGCGACGTCCGGACGTTCGGCAGGGGAACCCTGTACGCGTGAGGCAGGGGATCCCTCGACTTCGCTCGGGATGACACGCGTCAATCCCTCCGCAATCTCCACATCCGTCAATGCAAAGTACGGCGTTCGCGCGGCCGAAATCTGCGCGCCGCGATCGAACGGGTACGCAACCGCGCGCAGCACCGCCAGCAGGTCCACCGGCGCGCGGCGGTCGAGGAACATGCGCGTGGGCGGCAGCACGTAGGGGATGCCGCGGCGGTCGAGTGTGTCGAGGTAATCGTCGAGCTTCGTCAGGCGGCGGAACAGGATCGCGAAGCGTTGCAGGTCGCGGTCGCTGCCGTCGCGGTTCGCTTCGATCCAGTTCGCCACCGCTTCTGCTTCCGCAAAGTAGCGATCCGATTTGTCGTCGTGCTGCGCCTGCAGCATGGTGATGCGCGCGTCGAGCTCGCGGCGTGATGCACCGCGCGCGGCGCGCAGTTCGTGATACGCGGGACGAAAGACGTTCGGATCGTGCTGCGTCTCTTCCGGAAAGAGGCGCGCGAACATGGCGTTGATCGTTGCGAGAAGCGGCGGATCGCTGCGGTATTGATCGGTGATCACCCGCCGCTCCGCACCGCCATCGCGCAACTCTTCGGTCATCCGGTAGTACGTCTCCGGATCGGCGCGGCGGAAGCCGTAGATCGACTGCTTCGGATCGCCGACCACGATCGTCTTCCCCGGCACGAACGCGTTCGCTGAGTCGCGCGCGAGCTTGTCGATGATGCGTGCCTGCGTGCGATCGGTGTCCTGAAACTCGTCGACGAAGATGTGGTCGAACTGATTGCGCGCGCGTGCGAGCACATGCTCGTCGTCGAGCAACGCGAGCGTGCGCAGCAGCAGATCATCAAAGTCGACGACGCCGAGCTTCCGCTTTTCCGCGTCAAGGAAATCGAGGAACCGGCGGGTCAGCGCGAGCAGCGCCATCGCCGCACGATGACTGACCAGCCGATCGTAGATGCAGCGCCCTTTGTCGCCCGCGCGGAGGATACGCAGCGCTTCCTTGAGCACGCCGTGCCGCGGCAGGTTTGCCTCACGGATGCTGGATGCGATCGGCTGCAGGTAAGCGATGCATTCGTCGAGCGTGTCTGCGCGCGGCGTCGCCTCGCGGACGTACGCGAAGATGCGGCGCGCGTGTTCGTCGCCAACGTCATCGGCGCAGCGGCGGATCGCGGAGATCGCGTCGAGCAGTTCCTCGCGCACTTCCGCGTAATCGCCGAATTCATATTCGGTTTCGCCGAGGAGATCGCGGCGTTCGAGCAGATTGAGAATGAGCTCGCGAATCTGAAAGAGATAGCCGGCGTGCGCGAAGAGCAGCTCCCATTCGGCGATGAACTCCGGCTGCGGATCGACGCGCGTTTCATGATCGAGCCAGGCGTCGTACACCTGTCCATAGAGCAGCGAACGCTCGAAACCTTCGATGATCTTGAACTGCGGATCGAGTCCCGCTTCGATGGGGAACGTGCGCAGGAGCGACTGGCAGAACGAGTGAATCGTCTGCGAGCGCAACGCATCCACATGCGTGAGGTGATGACGAATCGCACGGCGCGCTTTGTCCGCGTCGTCGATCACGACCAGTGGATTCGGCGAAGCGACTGGCCAGGAGACTGCGGGTTGTCCGTTGTCCGTTGTCCGTTGTTCGTTCGAGAGTGCGGCGTCGAGCTCTTCGAGTGCGCCGCGAATGCGATCGGCGATTTCGCCCGCCGCTTTTTCCGTGAACGTCATCAGCACGACGCGCTCGGGCGAGAGGTCCTCGCGGTCGAGCATCAGCTTGAGCACTTCCGCGACGATCGCGGTGGTCTTGCCGGTGCCGGCGCCAGCCTCGATGACGAGGTTGCGGCGCTGCGGAGTCTGCGGCGTCTCGACGCGCCTGGGGCGCGGCGTGAGATCGAAGAGTTGCTGCTGGATCACGCACTTTCTCCGAGGAGCGTGCGCGGGTCTTTGTGCTGCGCGACGGCGTAGCGTTCGTCGGTATCGTGCTTGGTGCGGCACGAATGATTCACCGGGCAGTACTTGCACGAGTTGAATTCGAGATCGTGCTCGTTCGGGAACGCGGGGAAGCGGCCGGCGAGAATCGCGCGCATGAAGATCTCGAGCGTCTCGAGAAGCGCGTCCCGTTTTTCGTGCAGCGCAAAGGCGAACTTCTCCGGCTTCAGATCGGCCACGACCAGCGGCTTGATCGTCGCGGCGACGTTCTCCGGCGCCACGCCGAAGAACTCCGCCACGGCCATCGAATAGAGCGCGAGCTGGAGGCGCACGCCGCGATCGATCTTGTCGCCGAGGTTCTGGTGGCGGCCTGCCTTGCCGGACTTGTAGTCGACGATGCGATAGCGGCCGTTGCCGGCATCGATGCGATCGATCGTTCCTTCGACGCGCACGGGCACGCCGCCCGCGTCGACGACGAACGGCTCCGGATGATCGGCTTCCTCGCGATGCTTGGTGCCGAAGCGATATTCGAAGAAGCGGGGGACGAGCTGTTGCGCGTCGAGGTCGCCGAGGTCGTGGGCGAGAAACTCGCGCAGCAGACGCTTGGTGGCGCGGCGTTCCATGTTCCGGATCGTGCGATTGAACGGCGGGCTGTCGTGTTCCGCGCGATCGAACTCTTCGTCGATGAACGCGTCGAGGCGTGACGCGAGCGCGTCCGGAATGCGCGGCAACGCTGCGGCGGCCTGCGCGAGGTCGTCCTCGGATGTCGCGCGATAGAAGCGCTCGAGGATCTTGTGATCGATCGTTCCCTTGTCGCGCGGATTGATCTGCAGCTCGCGCTCGGGGTGATCGATGTCGGTGACGCCGAGGATGTGCTTCCAGAGAAACTTCTGCGGGCACTCGCCAAAGTCTTCGAGCTGGGTGGGGGAGAGCGCGCGCGGAAGTGTGGCCAGCGGGCCAAGGATGCCGTCGAAGGGGCCGCTGGTTCCGGAGCGGACGAGAAGCTGGAGAGGACGTGGCGAGTGGCGGGTGGTGCGTTGCGGGGGCTGATGCGCCTGGGCGGTGGCGCTCGGGCGACTCGCTGCTTCCATCGTTCGGAGGTAGCGCGATTTGCGGAGGACTTTGCCGAATCCGTCTCCGGTGGCAAAACAGAAATGCGTCTCGCGCGAGGCGTCGGAGAGAAGAGAGAAGAGAAGCGCTTCTTCTTCGCGGCCGTCCCCGATTTCGCGCACGCCGAGTTGCTGGCGGTCGGAGTCGGGGAGGAGCGGATCTTCGGTGCGGCGTTGCGGGAAGACGTCGTCCTGCATGCGCACGACGAAGAGATGCGTGAACGAGCGGCCGCGGAAGCGGAGCAGCTCGCCGGCCCAGACGATCGGACGATCGTCGCCGTCGCGTTCGCAACGGAGCGATTCATGTTCGATCGCGTCGATCACGTCATGCGCGGCGAACGCGCCGTGCCAGATCGAGGCGCGCGCGAAGACGGCCGCGATTTCGTCGAGCGCTTCTGCGGCTGCGAGATCGTGCTCGGTTTCCAGTTTGAAGAGACTGCCGAGTTGTGCGACGTCGAGCGAGGCGGTGAGCTCCTCGAGCTCTTTCACCAGCGCGAGATAGTCGTCGAGCGCGGGCTTGCGATTGCGGATTGCGCGCAGCTCGTCGGACGTGCCTCCGGCAATGCGAGCGCGCCGCGTGGCGAGATCGCTTTCGTCGACGTTGATGCGCGTGCGGATGTGCAGGCCGTCACGTACGAGCTCGAAGACGTCCGCACGCGGAAAGCCGCGCTCGCGCAGGCGAAGGAGCGTGATCGCGCCGCGGCCGACGCGATGCGCGGCGAGCGGAATCTCGTCGTTCATCGTGGTCGCGAATCCCTGCTCATTCGCGAATCGGTTGAGGAGGCGCGCGTCGTACGGTTCGAGCGAGCGGGCGACGATGCCGATGTCGCTCGCCGGTGTGCCGTTCGCGAGCAGTTCGGCAACGCGCGCGCAGACGTCGCGCAGCTCGTCGAGTCGCGTGTCGTACTGGGTCGCGCTCTGCTGCGCTCGGCGAATCTCGATGGCGGGATCGCGCACGACCTCCGAGTACTGCGTGATCGCCCGGACGAACCTCTGGGCGAACGGCTCTTCGGTCGGCACCCACATCGCCGCGACCTGATTGCTGCGCAGCAGTGCCTCGAGGAGCTGGAACTGCGCGCCGGTCATGTCGTAGAAGCCGGCGAGGAGTTGCGGTGCGATGGCGCTGCGCGCACAGAGCGCCGCTGCGTCACGCATGCGATCGGCGGCATCGATGGCGTGCAGCTGTCCGATCAACCTCTCGTATTCACGCCACGCCCGCCCGATGGCCTCGGAGCGCCGGGCGTTGCGCAGATTGCGTCCCTGCGCGCGGCGGGCGAGGTCGGCCAGGGTGAGGCCGCTGTCGCGCACATCGCGATACGCCCGCTCGAGCATCGAGGCGACGCCGCGGCTCTCCATCATCGGATGGTCGACGCTGCGAATGGCCACGCGCATGGCGAGCCGGCGTTCGATGTCGGAGGCGACCCGCGGCGTCTGTCCGTTGCGGACGAGGATCTGCTGCGCGAGCTCTTCGAGCGTATGCAGCCGCAATCCGGCGATGCCGTTCGGCATCCGCGCGACGAGCTCCCCCGCGATCGCCTCCGCCACCCCCCGCGACGGCACGATCACTTCTTCCGCCCACGGAGCCAGCGGATCGCACCCACGCCGCGACGCCACCAGCCGTGCGGCAATCTCACGTGCAATCTCTCGATAGGGGGCGAACCGGAGGGTGGGCATTAAGTTATTCAATATTGTATAGCGAAACCGGGCGCGTTAATCGTATCGACACGGGTGGGTGGGGAAAGTGGCGATCGTTCGTGTGTCGCTTCGGGGTGCGGCCGTCGCGGGGGGAATTGAAAATTGAAAAAACGGCAACGGACGACAGCGCGATCGCACGTTTTTCAATTTTCAATTTTCAATTTTCAATTCCGATCACCCGCGCCGGAGCCGCCAGGCGACACCCGATCAGGCACCAATCACCATCACTTGGCACTTCGCTGGCAATCCGCCCGAATCAACTGATGTCTCGTTGGATAATGGAACTCGATGGGAAAGCGGCACGTGCACGTGGTCATCGTCCGCAAGCCGATGACGTGCGTTTTGCTCGTTCTGACGATGATGGCCATGGCGGGCTTCCTCTACTTCCTCTCGGGGAAGGCGTACGCGGCGGATACGCAGCCGGTGCGGGAGCTCCTCTCGCGCCTGGTCGGCTCGCGGCGCGGACCGGTCTCGCGCGACGCGCTGCTCTCGTTTCTGATGCCGGTGATCGCGAACGTGCTGCTGTTCGTGCCGTGGGGCTTTCTTGCGTTCGTCGCGCTCGACTCGCCCTCGCGCAGCAGGGCGCTGACGTACGCGCTGACGCTCGTCGCGGCGATGATCTTCGCGGCGGCGATGGTGCTGTGGCAGAACTTTCTTCCGACGCGCGTCACCGCATGGACGGACGCACTGGCCAACGGCGCCGGCGCCTTCGCGGGGGCGGCGTTCGGACACGCGCGCAAAAAAGTACGCGTGCGGTTCGACTTCTGAGCGTGGGGGGACGACCAGAGGCCTCCGGCGGCCGGGGCCACGGGCCCCGGACCCCCTTTGCAGGCCAAGCCTCCGCGACAGAGCTCCCTGATCTCGCACG
>JALYOB010000687.1 GCA_030857085.1 Acidobacteriota bacterium
GTCTGGGGCCGGTGGCCCCAGCCGCCGGAGGCTCCCCGTCGTCTCTCGCACATTGACATCCACGCCAGCGCCGCATTACCCTCGCCGGACCTGGACTGATTTGGGGCGCCGCTTGCAACCAGGCTAAAAAAAGCTAAAGAGCCGGCAGTAAAACGAACGAACCCACTCGTAGCCCCGCGAGGATTCCTTGCGGGGTTTTTTGTTTTTCCGGAGAAACGTGATGGCACGACCGAACCGCACCGAAGAACTTCGCAGCCTCCTCCAGCAACGCATCCTCGTCCTCGACGGCGCCATGGGGACGATGATCCAGCGCTACCAGCTGCAGGAAGACGACTTTCGCGGCGAGCGGTTCGCGACCCACTCGCACGATCTCAAAGGCGCGAACGACCTGCTCAACCTCACGCGCCCGGACATCATCGAAGAAATCCATCGCGAGTATCTCGAAGCCGGCTCGGACATCATCGAGACCAACACCTTCAACGCGCAGTCGATCTCGATGTCCGACTACGCGCTCGAGTCGTACGTCTACGCAATCAACCGCGCCGCGGCCGAGATCGCGCGCCGCGCGTGCGACGCGTACTCCACACCCGAACAACCGCGCTTCGTCGCGGGCTCGCTCGGCCCCACCAACCGCACCGCGTCCCTCTCCCCCGACGTCAACAATCCCGCCATTCGCACGGTCACGTTCGACGAGCTCGTCGACGCCTATTACGAACAGACGCGCGGCCTCGTCGACGGCGGCTCCGACATCCTCATGCCGGAGACGACGTTCGACACGCTGAACCTCAAAGCTGCTCTGTTCGCGATCGAAAAATACTTTGACGAAACGGGCGTTCGCCTGCCGGTCATCGCCTCGATCACCATCACCGACGCATCCGGCCGCACGCTTTCTGGACAGACGGTGGAAGCGTGCTGGAACTCGATCTCGCACGCGAACCTCCTCGCCGTCGGCATCAACTGCGCGTTAGGCGCGGAAGACATGCGCCCGCACGTCGAAGAGCTCTCGAACCTCTCGCCGCTCTTCATCTCCTGCTATCCGAACGCCGGATTGCCGAATGCGTTGGGCGGCTACGACGAAACGCCGCAGATGATGGCGGACGTCCTGCGCGACTACGCCGCGAACGGCTGGGTGAATCTCGTCGGCGGCTGCTGCGGCACCGGCCCGGAACACATCCGCGTCATTCGCGACACCGTGCGCGAATTCGCGCCGCGCGTTCCGCCGGCGATCGCGCCCGCGTTGCGGCTCAGCGGGCTCGAACCGTTGACCGTGCATCCGCGCGGCAGCACGCGTGTCATCCCGAGCGAAGTCGAGGGATCCCCCGCAGTACACGAGACGCGTCCATCGGAAGGGGACCCCTCGACTGCGCTCGGGGTGACACCCGCCGCCGCCAGCGGCTCGCAATTCGTCATGGTCGGCGAGCGCACCAACGTCACCGGCTCGCCGAAGTTCGCGCAGCTCATTAAAGGCGGCGATCTCGAAGGCGCGATCAAAGTCGCGAAGCAGCAGATCGACGGCGGCGCGAACATCCTCGACGTCAACATGGACGAAGGGCTGCTCGACTCCGAAGCAGTCATGACCACCTTCCTCAACCTCATCGGCTCCGAGCCCGACATCGCCAAAGTGCCGATCATGGTCGACAGCTCGAAGTGGAGCGTCCTCGAGGCGGGGCTCAAATGCCTGCAAGGGAAAGCGGTCGTCAACTCGATCTCCCTCAAGGAAGGCGAAGAGGTTTTCAAACAGCACGCGCGGCTCTGCAAACGCTACGGCGCCGCGGTGATCGTGATGGCGTTCGACGAACAGGGGCAGGCCGACACGGTCGAGCGCAAAGTCGCGATCTGCTCGCGCGCGTACGACATCCTCGTCCACCAGGTCGGCTTCGAACCCACCGACATCATCTTCGACGTGAACGTGCTCACCGTCGCCACCGGCATGGAAGAGCACAACGCGTACGGCATCAACTTCATCGAAGCCGTGCGGCAGCTGCACGAGAAGTTTCCGCTCGTCAGCACGAGCGGCGGCATCTCCAATGTCTCGTTCTCCTTCCGCGGCAACAACGTGGTGCGCGAGGCGATGCACGCCGCGTTTCTCTATCACTCCATCCGCGCCGGCCTCACCATGGGCATCGTCAACGCGGGGCAGCTCGGGATTTATGAAGAGATTCCGAAGGACCTCCTCGAGCTCGTCGAAGACGTCATCCTCAATCGCCGCCCCGATGCAACCGAGCGCCTGATCGCGTTCGCCGAAACGGTCAAAGGCAAAGGCAAAACGGCCGACGTCAAGGAAGAAGAGTGGCGCAGCGGCACGGTCGAAGAGCGTCTCTCGCACGCGCTCGTGAAGGGGATCGTCGACTTCATCGACGCGGACGTCGAGGAAGCGCGGCAGAAGTATCCGACCGGCCTCTCGATCATCGAAGGGCCGCTCATGGACGGCATGAACATCGTCGGCAACCTCTTCGGCGCCGGCAAGATGTTCCTGCCGCAGGTCGTGAAAAGCGCCCGCGTCATGAAGAAGGCGGTTGCGTATCTCCTCCCCTTCATGGAGCAGGAGAAGCTGCTTTCCGGCGATACCTCCGTGCGCGGAAAAATCCTTCTCGCCACGGTCAAAGGCGACGTGCACGACATCGGCAAAAACATCGTCGGCGTCGTCCTCGGATGCAACAACTACGAGGTCCTCGACCTCGGCGTCATGG
>JALYOB010000688.1:0-1309 GCA_030857085.1 Acidobacteriota bacterium
CCCCACTCCAAAGGCCGCGGCTTTGCCGCGGCATAACAGAGCGGCGGCTTTGCCGCCGCACTCCAAATTAAAACCGCCAGGTGGCGCCTAGGCTGACGGTGACGGGGTTCAGGCGAATCTGCGACGGCACTGCAATCCCGTTGTTGTTGCGCACCACCCGTGCGTCCGCTTCCAGCGCGACATACGTCAGGTTCGCATCCACCACGATCCTCGGCCGCACGCGAAAGCGCACACCCGTCTCGGCGAGAAACGTGGTCTGCGGATCGAACCGCAGCTCCACGTTGTCGGCGAAGCGATCTTCCAGATTGCCGAGCGACACCACCGCCCCGCCCGCCCCGACGAATGCGGACCAGCGGCGCTCGGGTGCGAAGTGATAACGCACGTCGGCCGAGTAGATGTCGATGCCGATCGTGTTGAGGTCGAGATCGATCGGTTCGAGAATGGCGACCGGATTGAGAAACGTCGCCGCGAATTGCGTCGAAATGCGCGGTGACCAGAACAACTCTGCCGTCGCACCGAAGCCGCGGCTCTCGCCGATGTCGAGCGTGCCGCCGCCCGGCACGTTCGTTTTGCCCGTCATGATCGCGCCGAGATGATGCACGCCGACTTCGACGTCGGCGGCAGACAGCGGCAGCGCCGCGATCAGCAACAGCGTGAGGGCGAGTCGTCTCATTGAAAGAGCGTGTCGACGTACGCGTTCGGATCGAACGGAATCAGATCGTCGGCCGCCTCGCCGACGCCGATGAATTTCACCGGGATGTCGAACTGCCGCATGATCGAGAGAATCACCCCGCCTTTGGCCGTGCCGTCGAGCTTCGTCACGACCATGCCAGTGACCTTCGCCGCCTCGAGGAACGCCGCGGCCTGATTGACGCCGTTCTGGCCGGTCGTGCCGTCGATCACGAGCAGCGTCTCGTGCGGCGCGCCCGGCACCGCGCGATCGATCACGCGATGAATCTTCGAGAGCTCCTGCATCAGGTGCGACTTGTTGTGCAGGCGGCCGGCGGTATCGATGATCACCACATCGGCGCCGCGCGACTTCGCGGCTGCAACCGCGTCGTGCGCAACCGCCGCCGGATCGGAGCCCGCTTTGTGTTTGATGAGCGGCACGTCGATGCGATCGGCCCACATCTGCAACTGCTCGATCGCCGCGGCACGAAACGTATCCGCCGCGCCTAACACGACGCTCTTTCCTTCGCTCTTCCAGCGTTGCGAGAGCTTGGCGATGGTGGTCGTCTTGCCGGTGCCGTTCACGCCGACCACCAGCACCACGAACGGCTTCGCGCGGCCGATCTCGATCGTGGCCGCA
>JALYOB010000688.1:1319-2690 GCA_030857085.1 Acidobacteriota bacterium
GAGCGCGCGCGTCTCTTCGCGAATGACGGAGGTGAGGCGCTCCATCGTCGTGATCTTCTCGTCGCGCACGCGGCGCTCGAGGCGCTCGACGAGCGAGGTCGTGAGCTCGGCTCCGACGTCGGCGCCGAGGAGACCTTCCTCGAGGTTGTCGATGGCGGATTGATCGATCGGAAGGTCGGGCGTCAGCGACTCTTTGACCTTCTCGATGATCTCGGTGTGGGTCATGAACAAGCCGCGTTTGAGCTTGTCGAAGAATGATTTTTTCTGTTCGGCCATGATTTAGCGTTTGACGGTGCTGCCCTGCTCGCGTGCGGCGATCGCGCGTTTGACCATCTCTTCGTCGACGGTCAGCACGCCGCTCGCGTGCGGCTCGAATTCGAGGCCGCGGATGACGCGGCGATAGGTTTCGCGAAGCGCGCGCGCGCCGAGGCGCTTCTGGCGCGCGGCGTCCCAGGCGATGGCGAGGAGCGCGCCGCGCGTGATCTGCAGATCGATTCCAAAGCGGCGGAAGTATTCGCGGGAAGTGCGGAAGATTGAGCCGTCGGGCTCGACGAAGATGCGTGCGAGCTCGGTTTCGCCGAGGTCGTTGAGGACCACGATCGACTCGAAGCGGGAGATGAACTGCGGGGTCATGCCGTAGCGAAAGAGATCGTCGTATTTGAGGTAGTCGCCCAGGTGAAACGGCAGTTCTTCGCGGACCTCGCCGGACGCGGAGACGACCACGACCGGCTTCATCGGCACGACGTCCTGACCGATGGTCGCGCGGCGCAGCACCGCGTCGTAGAGCTCTTCGAATGCGCCGCCGGCGACGAAGAGAATCTGGCTCGTGTTGACGACGAACGTCCAGCCGTCGGCTTCGAACTCGACGTTCTCGTTTTCCATGAGCGTGAGCAGCGCTTCCTGCGCCACGATGCCGCGCACGTTCGGCTCCCCGCTCACGCTCGCGCGGATCTTGTCGACTTCGTCGATGAAGACGATGCCGCTCTGCACGGCGCGAATGAGCTGGTCGGGCGTGGCGGCCGGTCCGAGCATTTTTTTCGCGTTCGCGTGCAGGCGCCCGAGGACCGCGCGTCCGTACCCCTGACGCTCTTCGGCCAGCACGTTCGCGTTCATGCGCACCACGTTCGCGAACGCGCCGAGGTCGGGCATCTGTGCGAGAAACTGCTCGACCGAGCGCATGAGCGTGGTCTTGCCGGAGCCGGAGTTGCCGATGAGGAGAATGTTCGGCGCGGGATGTCCGACGAGGTGCTTCACGAGCGCGACCGAGATCTCCCGAATGGCGTCATCCTGCCCGACGACAGACCTGCGGAGCTCTTCGAAAATATCGCGCGGACGGAGAGGGAACGACATGCGCGGGGGGGATTGTAGCGG
>JALYOB010000689.1 GCA_030857085.1 Acidobacteriota bacterium
ATCCTCAAGAGTATCCCTTTCGTCATCATCCTCCTCCTCGGCGTCATGAACATCTGGGGCAACTCGACCGCACTCAACCGGATGTTCGGCACGCCGGTCTATCCGGTGACGCATCTGATGGTCACAACCATCACCGGCGCGTTTTCAATTTATGCCGCGATCATCGCCGCATTTTTCGCGGGCGAGCTCGTGTTCCGCGAGCGGACGCTCAAGCTGCATGAAGTGCACGACGTCCTTCCCGCACCGACCTGGGTATTGTGGGCCGCGAAATTCACCGCGCTCCTGCTGGTGTGCACGCTCACCCTCATTACCGGCGTCCTGACCGCGCTGATCATCCAGACCGGCCACGGCTATCACCATTACGAGCTGGCGGTTTATGCAAGCGGCGTGATGCTCGAATTCGGCGTGCTGGTTTTTCTTCTCGCCGGCTTCTCTTTCTTCCTCCAGGTCGTCACCAACAACAAATACGTCGGCTTCCTCGGCGTCCTTCTGTACATCGTTCTCGACGCCGCCTTACCGGCGCTGCATTACGAGCACAATCTCTATCGCTTCGGCAATACCCCTCCCGGCAGCTATTCCGACATGAACGGGTGGGGGCATTTCATTGCGCCGCGCATGTGGCTGAATCTCTACTGGACCATCTTCGTGATGATCCTCGTTGCGCTCGCACACCTGATGTGGGTGCGCGGAACCGAATCGGGATTCCGTCAGCGTCTCAGAATTGCCCGTCAGCGTTTCGGCGCGCCGGTGATCGCGGCACTGGCGTTGTTCTTCGTCGCCTTCGTTTCCACCGGCTGCTATGTCTACTACAACACCAACGTCCTCAATCGCTATCAAACGTCGGACGAAGACGAAAAGGTGCAGGCGGAGATCGAGAAGAAATACAAGAAATATCAGAACGTTCCGCAGCCGCGCATCGCGGACGTGCAGGCGGACGTCGACCTCTATCCGGAACGCCGCGCGGTCACGGTGCGGGGGCGGTATGTCGTCGAAAATCGCACGAAACAGCTGATCGCTGCGCTGCACGTGGTGGTGGACAACAACCTCGACACGATTGAAGTGAACATCCCCGGATCGAAACTCGTCACTGCGGACAAGCCGCACGGTTACTGGATCTACAAGCTCGCCACGCCGATGGCGCCGGGCGCGCGGATGCCGATCACGTTCCGAACGTCATGGGCAGCCCGCGGCTTCGTCAATGGCTCCTCGCGCGTGACGGTGGTCGAGAACGGGACGTTCATCAACAACGGCGAATTCTTCCCCCAGCTCGGCTATCAGGATGTCGTCGAGCTGCAGGATCGCAACAAACGCCGCAAATACGGCCTCGCGCCGCTGCAGCGGATGAAACCGCCCACCGACGTGAACGCGCGAATGAACAATCAGGTCTCGCGCGATGCGGACTGGGTGAATCTCGATACGACCGTCAGTACCTCGGCCGACCAGATCGCGCTTGCCCCCGGATATCTGCAGCGCGAGTGGAACGCGAACGGCCGCCGCTACTTCCACTACAAGACTACCTCCCCGATTCTCGCGTTCTGGTCGTATCTCTCCGCGCGCTATCAGGTGAAGCGCGCCCAGTGGCACGGCATCCCGATCGAGGTCTATTACGACGCGAAGCATCCGTACAACGTAGACCGGATGTTGTACGCGGTGCAGAAATCGCTCGATTACTACACGAAGAACTTCTCGCCGTATCAGCACCAGCAGGTGCGCATCCTCGAGTTCCCGCTGTACCGGACGTTTGCACAGTCGTTCCCGAACACGATCCCCTTCTCCGAGGGGATCGGGTTCATTGCGGATCTGCGGGATAAGGAGTCGATCGACTACGTCTTCTATGTCACCGCGCACGAAGTTGCCCATCAGTGGTGGGCGCATCAGGTGATCGGCGGGAACGTGCAGGGCTCGACCATGCTCGTCGAGACGATGGCGCAGTACTCCGCGCTGATGGTGATGGAGAAGGAGTACGGCCGGGCGAAGATGCAGAAGTTCCTCAAATACGAGCTCGATCAGTACCTGCGCAATCGCGGCGGCGAGCTGATCGCGGAACAGCCGCTGGCGCTCGTGGAAAACCAGCCGTACATCCACTATCGCAAAGGCTCTCTCGTCATGTACGCCCTCCGCGATTATCTCGGCGAAGAGGCTGTGAATCGCGCGTTGTCGAATTTCATCCGCGACTATAAATTCTCGCAGCCGCCATACCCGACCGCGCTCGACCTGGTCCGCTACTTCCGCGCCGAGGCGCGGCCAGAGCAGCAGGAGATGATCACGGACCTGTTCGAGCGGATCACGCTCTATGACAACAAGGTCAACAGCGTGACGGCGACGAAGCGGGCTGACGGCAAGTACGTCGTGACGTTGAACGTCGCCGCCGCGAAACTGCGTGCAGATGAAAAAGGGGAAGAGCGCCCGGTTCCGATGCATGACATGGTCGACATCGGCGTCTTCGGTGCGAATGAGAAGCCGCTGTTTTTCGAGAAGCGCCTGATGGAGAAAGCTTCACAGAGCATTCAGGTCGTGGTGAATGAGAGGCCTGTGAAGGCGGGGATCGATCCGTACAACAAGCTGATTGACCGCAACCCGAAAGACAACACGAAATCGATGTAGTTTGGAGTGCGGCGACTATGGAGTGCGGCAGCGACAGCTGCCGCTCTGAACGCCGCGGCAAAGCCGCGGCTGGCGCCGCCTCA
>JALYOB010000690.1 GCA_030857085.1 Acidobacteriota bacterium
GGGCGGCCCGCTTCGATCGACGAGAGGACGGCCACCATCGCCGCGTCGTACACCGAAAGCGAGAACGCATCCGGCGGGAAGCCGACCCGCGCTTCGATCGCAGCGCTCAGCGGCGCCCAGCGATTGCGCGTGTCTTCGCTCAAGGCCACCGCGGGTGCGGTGAACTTCGTCTTCACTGCGAACGATGCAATCGCGCCGCTCTCGAGCAACGCGCGGCTCTGCGTCAGGCCGTCGCCGCTGTACCAGTTCACCGTCAGATCGGGATCGAGCCGCGCGCGGTCGAGAATCGCCGCACCTTCTTCGAATGCAGCGATAAAGACGGCGATTTTCTTCGAAGGATTCGCGCTCTTTGCTGCACGCACCGCGTTGCCGAGGGCGTTGGCGGTGGCGGTGAAATCGGTGGTGGCGGGGGCGTAGGAGACGCCGCTGGTGGCGATGCCGCCGGATGCAGCGAACAACGTGCTCGTGCTGTTGCGGAGGCCGCCGTTGCCCGCATCGTCACGCCACATCGGAACGACGACGTCGATGCCGTCCGCGCGCATCAGCGCCGCGAGTGCCGCGCCTTCGAGTCGATCGTTCGGAGCGAGGCGGAACAGGTTGTCGCCGGCGATGGCGAGCGAGGACGCGGTGCTGGCCTGGCTGATGAGGATGATGCCGTGCTCGTTCGCGAACTGCCGGATGGCCGCCGCTTCTGCGCTCGACTGCGGGCCGATGACGATCGACGCGCCTGCAGCGGCGAGTTGCTGGATGCCTGCCAGCGCGCCTTCGGGTGTGAGCTTCGTGTCTGCGAGGACGACCTTCACCTGCTCGCCGGTGCCGAGCGCGGAGAGCTCTTCGTTGAGATCGCGCGCGGCGAGTTCGAGTGCGGCCTGACTTGCGCGGCCGAGCGTTTCGCCATCGCCGGTGAGCGAGAAAAGACCGCCCACGACGATCGTGTTTGCATAGCCGACCACGCGCCGCCGCGCCGCGAGCAGCGGCGAACACACGAACAGCGAAAGGAGAACAGCAAAGAATCCGCGGCGCATGGCCGCGCATTCTGACACGCCGCGCGATCAGCGCACGGTCACGCGGCGCACACCATTCGAGATCGTCTCGACCTCGATCGCCGCATCGACGAATTGCTTCACCACATCGATGTTCGTCGTCGCATGCGAGGAGAGGGGAGTGGTCGTGAACACGCCTCCGTCACCCGCGGCCATCGGCAGCAGCAGTTGATCGGCGAGATGTTCGTCCGCCGCCGCGCGGCTGTTGATGTAGCGCTTCGCCGCGCGCGCCGCCTCCTGCGCGACCTGCTCGGCCGGCACGCCGCGTTTGCCGAAGCCGGTGAAGACGTTGGTGACGTTCTCCGCCGTCACGCAGATCGAGATCGTGTTGCCCGGTCCGATGGAGTCGCGGAGCGTATGCGCGACGGCACACTCCTCCGGCCACTCCAGCGTTTCCGCGGCGGTGCGCGCCTCGCGCTCGGCGATGGCGTACGAGAGATTCGCGACCACTGCGCGAATGCGGCGGCCGGTGATCTCGCCGCGCGTTTCAAGGTCGAGCCGCTCGAGCCGTTTTGCCGGTGCGATCGACACGCGCACTTTGCCGCCGCCGGCAGGAAAGAAGCCGGGCCGCTGCAGCTCGATGGTGACGCTCGCACCCATCCGCTGCAGGAGCGGCAGATACGACTGTTCGAGGAAATCGAACGGCGGCGACGCGGGATTGTGCGTCCCTCCTTCGAGCTCGATCGTCGACGGCTCGTCGGCGAGCAGCAGCGGCACGAGAATGGTCTGCAGCACGAGCATGGTCGAGCCGGCAGTGCCGATCGCAAACGCGTACTCGCCGCCCCGCAGCGCACGCGGCACGAACGTCAGCTCGCTCGCGCCGAGGGCTGCGCCTTCGACCGCTGCATCCCCGATGCGCGTCGCTGCTTCCACTGCAGTCAAATGCTGGCGCAGCAGTCCCGGCGACTTCCGCTTCGCGCGAATGTTCGCGATGCGGAACGGTTTGCGCGTGATGAGGGAGAGGGCGAGCGAGCTCCGGAGAACCTGCCCGCCGCCCTCTCCCGCGGATCCATCGATTTCGATCACGACGACATCATCCCTTCACGACGACGACCTGCCGCAGCGTATGCACGACGTCGACGAGATCGCTCTGCGCCTGCATCACCGCATCGATCGACTTGTACGCCGCCGGCGTCTCGTCGATCACGTCTTCATCTTTCCTGCACTCGATCCCCTCGGTCGCCCGCGCGTGGTCTTCGAGCGTGAAGCGGCGCTTCGCCTCGTTCCGCGACATCGCCCGTCCCGCACCATGACTGCAGCTCTCGAAGCTCTCCGGATTTCCCTTGCCGCGCACGATGAACGACTTCGCTCCCATGCTGCCCGGGATGATGCCGAGATCGTCTTTGCCTGCGCGCACCGCTCCTTTGCGCGTGACGAAAACGCGCTCGCCGTAATGCTCTTCGACCGCGACGTAGTTGTGATGGCAATTCACGACTTCCGCCTCGGCACTGAACGGCGGCAGGAGCGCCGACGCACGCAGCGAGTCGATGATCGCGCCCATCATCAGCTCGCGATTCTTCATCGCATACGACTGCGCCCAATGCACCGCCTTCACATAGTCATTGAAGTGATCCGTTCCCTCGGGCAGGTACGCGAGGTCCTGGTCCGGGAGGTTGATCATCCACTTGCGCATGTCCTTTTT
>JALYOB010000232.1 GCA_030857085.1 Acidobacteriota bacterium
CTTCACTTCATTTAGGTGATCTCCACGAAGTCGATCGTGCCGAGGCGCTGCATCTCCTTCCACCAGCGGAGGACTTCGGCGGGCGCGTGGTCGGGGATCTCGGCGTCTTTCCAGGTGAGGATCTGCACGAAGTGCGTTTTGCCGTCCTCGTCGCGAACGCGGTAGATCATCCTGTTGTCGTTCGTGACGAGGTGAAGGCGCGTGACGGTTTCCCAATGTTTGCCGATCACGCGCTCGAGCTCCGCCTCCGCACCTGCTTTCGGGCGGAAGGTGACGAGGACGGTTTCAGGCGTGTCGGCGAATGCGGCGGCGGCGAGCGAGAGCAGCAGGCTGAGTGTGATGACGATTCGCATGCAACGCAGCATGCGCGCGCATCGGCTTCAGCCGTTTCTCGAATCCTGCGAATCTCGCGGCGCTACTGCTCGAACACGCCCATGCGGCGGAACTTGCGATAGCGCTCGTCGAGCAGCTGCTGCGGCTTGAGCTTCTGCAGGTCGCGCACGGCGCGGTCGATCGCGTCGGCAAGCAGCTCGGCCGCGGCGTTCGGATCGGCATGCGCGCCGCCCGGCGGCTCGGACACGATCTCGTCGATGATCCCGAATTTCTTCAGATCCTGCGCGGTGATCTTCATCGCCGCCGCTGCGTCGGGTGCGGCCGAGGAGTTCTTCCAGAGAATCGCGGCACAGCCTTCGGGGGAGATGACCGAGTAGACCGCATGCTCGAGCATCAGCACGCGATCGCCGACGCCTAACGCGAGCGCGCCGCCGCTGCCGCCTTCGCCGATCACGCTGACGATCACCGGCACTTCGAGCGCCGCCATTTCCCGCAGATTCACCGCAATCGCCTCGGCCTGCCCGCGCTCTTCGGCACCCATGCCGGGGTATGCGCCCTGGGTGTCGATGAAGCTGAGAATCGGGAGGCGGAACTTCTCGGCAAGCTGCATCACGCGCAGCGCTTTGCGGAAGCCTTCCGGCCGCGGCTGCCCGAAATTGCGGTAGACCTTTTCCTTCGTGTTGCGGCCCTTCTGATGGCCGACGACGCAGCAGTTGATGCCGCGGAAGCGGCCGAAGCCCGCCACGACCGCGGGGTCGTTGCCGAACTTGCGATCGCCCGCAACTTCGGACCAGTCTTCGATCAATGCGCTGATGTAGTCGAGCGTGTACGGACGCTGCGGATGACGCGCGACGAGCGTCTTCTGCCACGGCGTCAGCTTCGAATAGATTTCGGTGGAGACTTTGGTAAGCTTCTGCTGGAGGTCGGCCAGCTCAGTTTGTCTCGCCGGCTCCGCATCCATCGCGGTCAGCTCATCGATTCGACGCCGGATCCGTACGATCGGCTCTTCGAATTGCGTCGGGTCGGCGCTCATGGGCCGTGACCCTAACAAAGAAAGCTCCATGCTGGCAACTGAAGAACCGACCTCGCCGACCGGCGAGCACAGCACGCACTCGCCGCATCTCGAATTGCACGCGCAGAACGAGCGCATGCGCCACATCCCGACGATTCCCTGGATCGTGCAGAAGCTCGAGGGCGACGTGCGTCACCACGTCGAGAAGCTGTGGCTTCCGTACTCGGATCTGCCGGCGAGCGATCCTCATCATCCGGCGCTCGAGGCGGAGTTCCGCGCGCTCTGCAAGTCGCTCGACCGTCTCGCCGACGTCGCCCGCCGCCACCGGCAGCACCCGCACCCGCCCGCCGACCTCGCCAGCCGGATGCCGTGGGCCATCCAGCAGGCGATCGCCGCGCTGCAATCGGCGGATGCGGAGACGTTCGGCCGCCGCTTCCCCTTCCACACCTTCGAGCGCTCGAATGCCGAGCCGCTCTGGGCCACGATGCTGAGCGTGCTGCAGCACGTGCAGCGGCTGATCGAGCTCGTACGCGAAATCGATCGGGAGATCGATGAGCGGATTTACGAGGGGCTGGTGAAGCTGAACGAGCCGCTGCGGCGCGAACCGATGGCGTGATACGCGCCGCGATGCGGCGCGGTTGACCGGTTGCCTGTTGCCGGTTACCGCGACAACTTCAGCTCAGTTGACCGCAGCCAGGCGCGCAGCTTCGCCCAGCGGGTGCGCGGCGTTGGCGCGACTTTCAATCCTGCTCGCGCAACGTCGTGTGGCAATTCGTCGGGGTGGAATTGCAGGACGTCGAGGTGTTCGTGAGTTGCGAGCAGCAGGCGCAGTTTCGAGCTCAGATCGGTTTTGACGCGCTCGCGTGTGACGTTCGCGTCGATGATCACCACCAACACGTTCTCCGCGAGCTGGCCATTCATTGAACATCGCACGACGTACGCGTCGGCGATTCCTTCCACCTGCGCGATCACCTGCCGCAACGCGTCGAGCAGCATTGCAGGTACCGGCTGCGGCTGACCGAACGCAAGACGCCTGATCTTTTTAGGGAGTGGCGCCGGTCGTGCCGCTTCGCCGAAGCGCGGCTCCTCGAGCCATTCTTCGAGATGTCTGTGGCGCGACAGACCAGCGGCTTCGAATTCGTCGAGATGTCTCGAACTGACGACGCCGAGGATCCGCAGGACTTCGTTGATCGGACCGATCGGTGCGCTTTGCGGCGCGTACAACGTCTCCCCTTCTCGCCACGCGGCCGCGGCCTGGACGCCGGTACCGCCAAAGTATTCGGTTTCGATGTACGCGTATGGTTCCGCGCCCGAGATCGCTGCAGCGAAGGTCTGCAGCGCGGGATGAAACTTCGCGAAGACGTCGTCGTGCAGATCGGCGCTGACGTCGCCGCGGACGAGAAAGTCATAGAGCTCGTCCGTGACGGGCACCAGCAACAACGACGCGGTGATGCGCACCGGGTGCGTGGGCGCGGCGTGGCTCTGGATGCGTTCCGAAGCGCTCAGCGGGAGTACGAGCGCCTGCAGTGAGTGCCCCATGAAATCCCTTTACTCAGCCGGAGGTGCAGTGTTGCCGCAACTCCGTTGCGCCGGAACGGATCGCCTCCATGCGGCGGCGCACCTGAGGGGCGATCGTCGCGCGCGGAAAGCGACGGACGAAGCGCGACAGCTCCTGCACCGCTTCCGCAGCCGTTCCACAGATGCATGTTCCGGTCGTCAATTCCTCTTCAATGCGCGCAAGTTCCGCGCGGACAGAGGAGCGATAAGAGCGGGGATATTTGCGCGCGTAGTCGGACCAGCCGCTGAAGCGCGCCAGAAGCTCCCCTTCGCCGAGCGTGCTGCAACCCGTCACGTCGGTCTGCTGGGCAATGTACGACGGCCACACCCGATCGGGGTACGTGGCCGAATACTCCTCGAAGAACGCGACGTCTTCAATTCCGCCGCACCGCTTCGCGAGACGCAGAAAGAAAACCGGATCGGGCTTGGCGATTACGACCTCTTCGCGATTCAGCACAATGCCGCGCAGCGACGTTGCCAATGCATCGAATCGTTTTTTCGATAGTGCTTCCATGACGGCCTCGTCGCCGTCATGTGCGAGCAGCGCATCGCTGACCGCAATCGCACGCGAAAACGTCTCCGCAACAGAACCACGACACCGCGTTGTGTCGCTCGCGCCAATGGCAGCACGATAGGCTGCGACCTCCCGCGACAGGCGATCCTCGGCGTGAGCGGGAACGGCAACGAACAGGAAGGCGACGCAGCAGAGCGCTGCAAGGCGGAAGCGGTCGCTCATGAATGATTGTGATTGTGCGTTCCTGTTCACCGCGCCACTTTACGCGTGTTGCGACGGTCCGGAGTGCTGCCGACTTCCATTACGCGTGGCCGTAGAAGCTTCGCTGCACTCAGCGGCTCCTGCGCAGCCGTTTTCGCCAGTAGCCGGGGCGTCGTTTGTCGTGCGCGACCGCCGCGATTCGAATGACGTCGTCTTCGACGAAGTACACGATCGAATAGGGATACGTAGGAAACACATATCTGCGCGTGCCGGCGAGATACTGTGGCCACTGCGCATGTCCGTCCGTCACCTGCTGGATCGCGTGGTCGAGTTCGCGCAGGAAGCCGGCTTCGGCGGAGTCGCTACGGTCGCGGTACCACGCGCGGTCTTCTTCAGCTTCCGCGAGCGCCTCCTCGAAAAACTCGAGACGCATTCCCGGTCTGCACGATGGAGGTGAGCGCGAACCTCCGACCACGGGATCGTCTTCACTGTGCCGGCGCGATAAGCAGCCATTCGACGCTCGATCTCGGCAGCCCACGCCTCCTCGACGCCCTCGTCAGGCGCATCCTCGATGCTCTCGAGAAGCATGCCTGCCAGTTCCGCGCGATCTTCTGCAGGCAACTGAGAAGCCTCTTCATACAGGTCTTCGACGGCGCGTGTCATGACGGAATTCTACCTCGTCGTCACGGCAGTCACGGAGCACGCAGACGTCATCAGGCATCGCTAAAGGATGTTGATCGGATCGACGTCGATCGCCACGTCCACACCCTTCCACTTGCGCGGCACGAGCACGGCTTCGACGGCGCGGCGGAGGTTCGTCCGTTGGGGGGAGCGCAGGAGGATCTGGTAGCGCCACACGCCTTTGATGCGTGCGAGCGGCGCAGGCGCGGGACCCTGGATGCGTGTGCCGTTCAATGGCTGCACGGCCTCTTCGAGCATGCGGCCGCAGTCGCGGGCGGCGCGCTCGACGTCCTCCAGTTTCTCGCCGCGAAACAGCAGGGCGATCATCGCGGTCACGGGCGGATAGTGAAACGTTTTGCGGAACTCGATCTCCGCGTCGTAGAACGATTCGTAGTCGTGCCGCAGCGCGTGCTGAATCGCGTAATGCGTCGGGAAGGCGGTCTGGATCATCACCTTGCCGCGCAATTCGCCGCGTCCGGAACGGCCGGCGACCTGCGTCAGCAGATAGAACGTCTTCTCGGCGGAACGGAAGTCGGGATAGCCGAGGATCGAGTCGGCGTTGAGGACAGCGGTGAGGGTGACGTTCGGGAAATGATGCCCTTTGCTGAGCATCTGTGTGCCGATCAGCGCACGTGTATCGCCGCGGCGAAAGCGGTCGAGAATCGCCACGAGCGAGCCCTTCCTGCGCGTCGAGTCGCGATCGAGCACTTCCACCGGAACGTCCGGAAAATCGCGGCGAAACCGCTCTTCCACTTTCTCCGTGCCGAAGCCGATCGGCTGCAGCACCTCGCCCGAACAGAGCGGACATTTTGTCGGGATGGTCTTGCGCAGGCCGCAGTAGTGGCAGATGAGAAGGTTCTCGCGGCGATGCACGGTCAGCGTCACGCTGCAGTCGCGGCAACGGAACTCGTGGCCGCATTCGCGGCAGAGCATGTACGGCGCATAGCCGCGCCGGTTCATGAGGATGATCACCTGCTCGTGCGCGTCGAACGTCTCGCGCAGCACCTGTTTCAGCTGGCCGCTGAAGATGACGAAGCCTTTGTCTTCCTTCTCCGCTCGCTCTTTCCGCAAGTCAATCAATTCCACTTCGGGTAGCGGACGCGCTTCGACGCGGCTCTTCATTTCGAGCAGCGTGTATTTGCCGCGGGCGGCGTTCTCGCGCGACTCGAGCGAAGGCGTCGCCGAGCCGAGGACGACCGGGATTTTGCGATTGGCGGCGCGGACGACGGCGAGATCGCGCGCGTTGTAGCGCGGCGTCTCTTCCTGTTTGTACGCGCCGTCGCCTTCTTCATCGACGACGATGACGCCGAGGCGTTGAAAGGGGGTGAAGAGCGCAGAGCGGGGTCCGATTGCGACGTCCACTTCGCCGCGGCGCGCGCGCCACCATTGATCGAAACGCTCGCTCGCGGAGAGATTGCTGTGCAGGATGGCGATGCGCTCGCCGAAGCGTTCCTTGAGTCGCGACGCGAATACGGGCGTGAGCGAGATTTCGGGGACGAGCAGCAACGCCTGCTCTCCTCGCTTCACAACCTCCCGCATGATTTCGATGTACACCTCCGTCTTTCCGGAGCCGGTCACCCCTTCGAGGAGGAACGCGCTGAACGTCCCCAGCGCGTTCTTCACCGCGGCGATCGCGGCGCGCTGTTCTTCGGAATAGCGGATCTCCCCTGCCGGCGCGTCGCCCAAGCCTGCGAGAAAGGCGTCGAGCGTATGGCGGCGGGGGCGGCGTTCGATGCGCACGAGCTGTTTTTTGACGAGAGCCGAGAGCACCGCCGCGCTCACGCCCGCGTGTTCGAGCGCGCGCACGGAGAGCTCGCCGCCGCGCGACTGCAGCAGTTCGACGGCCGTCTGCTGTTTCGGCGTCAACCCTCCGGGATCGCTCTCGAGGACGACGAAGCGGTCGTAGCGCACGCCTTCCGCGTCGCGAAAGCGATCGCTGACCGCGATGAGTCCGGCGTCGCGCAGGCGATCGATCGACGAGCGCGCGACTTTCATGTCGTCGAAAATCGTCGCCACCGGCAGCGGACGTTTGGCGAGCTCACTGAGGAGCGGGAGATCGGATTCGAGGATCTGCTTCTGCGCGAGCGCCGCTTCGATCGTTTCGGTGGATGCGGTGAGCGTTGCCTGTCGTCTGCCGCGCGAGGCCATGTTCGCGGGCAATGCGACGCGCAGCGTCTCGCCGAGCGGCGCGATGTAGTACTCGGCGGCCCAGCGGCAGAGGTCGAGGATTTCCGGGATCAGCGCCGGCTCGTCTTCATCGAGAACGGTGCGGATCGGGCGCATTTTCTGCGCGTCGACAGGCGCGGTGTCGAGGAGTGAAACGACGAAGCCGGTGGTGGTTTTCGCGCCGAACGGCACCTCGACCCGCGACCCGAGGCGGACGGCGTCGCGCAACGCCTCGGGAATGGCGTACGTAAAGGTCTCGTGCACTCCCAACGGGATTGCGACGGCTGCGAATTCGGAGATACCGTGCGGCATCGGCGCGAAGGGTATGACGGAAAACGACCGCATCGCCAAACACTTCTGGGACCGCGAGGTCAGCGAGCAGACGCACGTCAGCTGGATGGGCGATCCGCTCGTCCGCGCGTACATCAATGAGTCGATTTCGGGGTCGGCGGATGGGTGGGCGTTGGATTGGTTCGCTCACAAGTTCCTCGGAGTTCCTCGGGTTCCTCGGAGTTCCTCGGAAGAGAAGAGCGCTGAGCTCCTC
>JALYOB010000233.1 GCA_030857085.1 Acidobacteriota bacterium
CAACAGGATCGTGAGGACAGCCGTCTTCGTCATGCTTTGATCTCGGTCAGGCGCTGTTTCGCTCTTGCGGCGTAGTCGCTGTTCGGGAACTCGGTGACGATGCGCTCGAAATAGAGCCGCGCCTCACCCGAGCGGCCGAGCCGCGTCAACGCAGTGCCGAGATCGTACAGGACTCCGTCGCGCTCCTTGTAATTCGGGTAGCTGTCGACCAGGAAATTCAGCCGCTGCACGGCCGAGAGGAAGCTGCCGCGCTTCACGTAATAGCGCGCCACGATGTGCTCGTGCTTCGCGAGCCGGTCGAGCACTTCCTGCCGGTGCTTCTCCGCCTCCGCGCGCAATCCGCTCTTCGGATACGTGCGCAGCATGTCGTCGAACTTCTCGAGCGCCTCGCGCGTCTTCTGTTGATCGCGATCCGGCTTCTCCATCTGCTCGTACGAGCACATGGCGATGCGAAGCATCGCGTAGTCCGCCTGCTCGCTCGTCGGATAGCGGTTGATGAAGTCGCGGTACTTGTACTGCGCCTCGACGAGGTTCACCGCATCGCCCTGCTCGAAATACGTGTCTGCGATGCGCAGCAGACTGCGGCGGCCGAGGGGATCGTTCGGGTAGGTCTCGTAAAGGTGCGAGTAATAGGTGCGCGCGCGCTGCCACTTGTGGCGCGTGAACTGATCTTCGCCCTTCTGATAGAGCTGCTCTTTGGTCAGCTTGAGCAGTTCCGGATCGACGACCGGCTTATAGACGCGCGGTCCGCGATTGCATGCCGCGACCAGCAGCAGCATCGCAACGATGGTAGTGACTTGTCTGAGCTTCAAGAATGTCCCCCGTTTCAAACCTTGAGCGTCTGAACAGCGCCTCGTATCGACTCCATTGCAGCCCGGCGATCTTCGCGTCCGAACACGGCCGAGCCTGCGACCAGGATCGACGCCCCTGCCCCGGCGACGACCGGCGCCGTCTTCTCGTCGATCCCGCCGTCCACCTCGATGTCCACACGAAGACCCCGCTCGCGAATGAGTCCGGAGATATGACGGATCTTGGGCACCACAGGTTCTATGAACTTCTGACCGCCGAATCCCGGATTGACGCTCATGACCAGAACGTAGTCACAGAACTCGATCGCCGTCGACAGCGATTCGGCGCTCGTGGCGGGGTTGATCGCGACGCCCGCCTTCGCCCCGCCGTCGCGAATCATCTGCAGTGCGCGCTGCAGATGCGGCTCGGTCTCGATGTGAATCGAGATCATGTCCGCCCCTGCGTCGAGGAAGCGGTCGATGTACTTCTGCGGCTCGCTGATCATCAGATGACAATCGAACGGCAGCTTCGTCTTCGCCCGAAGAGCTTTGATGATCGGCGGGCCGATGGTGATGTTCGGGACGAAATGCCCGTCCATGACGTCGAGATGCAGGATGTCGGCGTCGGCGATCGTCGCGAGCTCGAACTCGAGATTCGCAAAGTCGGCGGAGAGAAGCGATGGTGCGATTCTGATCATGGCTGCGCGGCTGCTGGTGGTGCGGGCGGTGGTGGCGGCGGCGCGGGCGCGGGTTGCGCAAACTGCCCTACTTCTTCCTGCCGCGAGACGACCACCGAAATCGGATCCCGCGTGCTGACCGGCGCGCCGCGCAACGGATACTGGCGAATGATGATGCCGTCGGCGATTCCGGGGTAGGCCTCGTACTTGACCGTCGCCACATGGAGGCCGCGCGCTTCGAGCACGAGACGCACCGTTTCCAGCGGACGATCGATCAGGTCCGGCATGACGTAATTCAGCGGTTGCGGCGGGACGGCGACGAGCAGCGACACGCCCGTCTGCGGCGCGACCACCGTTCCTTTCGGCGGATCGGCCGCGAGAATGCCGTTCGCCTCGGTGCTGACATAGCTGAGATTCGCGAGCTTCAGATTCTGCTGGCCGAGGCGCAGCATGCCGGTACCGGGCGTGACGCCGGCGAAATCGGGAACGCGCAGCACGAGCGGACCGGCGCTCAGTTCGACGCGCAGCGTCGAGCCGCGCTTGATGAAGCTCGCGGCGCCCGGCGTGCGGTTCTGCCAGACGATGTTGCCCACCGGCACCTTGTCCGAGTTGCGGCGATGGCGTTCATCGACCACCAGATCGACGCCGAGGTCCTGGGTGAGCTTGCGGGCGTCGGTGATGGAGCGGCCGATGAGATTTGGCGTCGGAAGCGAACGCCCCTTCACGAAAAACGTGAACCAGAAATACGTGCTGCTGCCGAACGCGACCAGCAGCAGCAATCCGAAGAACGCATTGTCGAGACAGCCGCGCTTCATCGCCTCTCGGGCCGCTCACTCTTCTCGTCGTGACGTTCGACGCGGCGTTCCTGGTCGGCGCGGTACTCGGCTTCGTCGTATTTGCGATCGGCGTCCTTGACGACGAAGAGCGGGATCAGCGTCTGCTCCCACACATCTTCCACCCGCTCGGCGAATACGAACTCGAGCGCGCCCTTCGTCTCCTCGGGCACTTCCTGCAGGTCCTTGCGATTGCCTTCCGGCAGCACGACCTTTTTGATGTTCGCGCGATGCGCGGCCATCACTTTTTCCTTGATGCCGCCCACCGACAGCACCTTGCCGCGCAGCGTGATTTCCCCCGTCATTGCGACATCATGACGCACGGGACGCTCACCCATCACAGAAGAGATGCAGGTCGCGATCGCGACGCCTGCGGACGGACCGTCTTTCGGAATCGCACCGGCGGGGAAATGAATGTGAATGTCGCTCTCGCTGAAGCGCTTGTCCTCGATCCCGAGCTCGTGCGCTTTCGAGCGGACGTAGGAATACGCCGCCGAAACCGATTCGCGCATGACGTCGCCGAGCTGACCGGTCACGGTCGTGCGTCCGCTGCCGGGCATGCGCGTCGCCTCGATGAACATGATCTCGCCGCCGAACTGCGTCCACGCAAGACCGGTCGTGACGCCGATCTCCGGATGCCGTTCCGCAAATTCATGTTCGTACTTCGGCAGCCCGAGGTACGACTCGACGTCGTCCTTCCGCACCACGTAATGTTCCTGCTCCTCGGGGCCCGCCACTTTGCGCGCGATCTTGCGCAGCACCGTCGCGAGATTCCGCTCCAGATTGCGCACGCCCGATTCGGCCGTGTAGTCGCGCACGACGTGCAGGATCGCCTCGTCTTCCATCGTCACGCGCTCGGCCGCGAGGCCGTGGTTTTCGAGGAGCTCCGGAATCAGGTGCTCTTTCGAAATCGCGAGCTTCTCGTTCTCCGTGTAGCCGGAGAGACGAATGACCTCCATGCGATCGCGCAGCGGACCGGGAATCGAGTCGAGCACGTTCGCCGTGCAGACGAAGAGGGTGTGCGACAGATCGAACGGGATCTCGAGATAGCGATCGACGAAGGCGTTGTTCTGCTTCGGATCGAGCACTTCGAGCAGAGCCGACGCGGGATCGCCGCGGAAGTCTTTCCCGATCTTGTCGATCTCGTCGATCATGATCAGCGGGTTGTTCACGCCGACCTGGATGTAGCTCGAAATGAGCTTGCCGGGCATCGCGCCGATGTAGGTCTTGCGATGCCCACGAATCTCCGACTCATCGGTCACGCCGCCGACCGCCATGCGCACGAACTTGCGCCCGAGGGCGTCCGCGATCGCCGCCCCTAATGAGGTCTTGCCGACGCCGGGAGGTCCGGTGAAACAGAGGATCGGTCCTTTGAGATCGCCTTTGAGCTTGAGCACCGCGAGGAACTCGAGGACGCGCTCTTTGACTTTCTCTAGGCCGTGATGCCGCTTGTCGAGAATCTCTTCCGCCGCATCGAGATCGAGGCGGTCTTCGGTCTGCTGCGTCCACGGCATCTGGAACACCGTGTCGAGATGTCCTTTGATGACCGCGTAATCGCTGGACGAAGGCGAGAGCTGTCCCATGCGCGTCACTTCGCGCCGGAGCGTCTGTTTGTGATCTTCCGCGAGCGGCAACGCCTCGACCCGCTCGCGATACGTATCGGCCTCACGCTCGGCGGCGTTGGTCTCCCCCAGCTCGTCCTGAATGATGCGCAGCTGTTCGCGCAAGTAGTTCTCGCGCTCGCGCCGATCGATCGAGCTCTGAATCTGACGTTGCAGTTCGCGATCGACGGTCGCGCGGCCGAGGTCGCGGGAGATCCATTCGTTGAGCAGCTCGATGCGTTCGATGGGATTGACCGTCTCGAGCAGCAGCTGCTTTTCTTCGAGCGGAAAGTTGACGAATCCCGAGAGGAGATCCGCAAACGTATCCGGCCCCTCGGCGATATTCATCTGCAGAATATTGAGGAGCTCTTTGGAGTACTTCGCGTCGCTCTCGACCAGTTTCTCGAACAGCGACATGGCCCGATTCATCAGCGCCTCGGTCTTCACGCTCTTCGGAATCGGCTTCGGTGCGACCTCGCGCAGCTTCGCTTCGAAGTAGGGCTCGTTCTGAATCATCTGAACGAGCTCCACACGCTGGCGGCCCTGCAGGAAGAGTTGGTAGCGATCGGCAGACAGCGGGAGGCGCTGCACGATCGCGGCGAGAACGCCGATCTGCGAGAGATCGTCGGGACGGGGGTTCTCCTTGTCGCCGGTCTTCTGGCAGAAGGCCGCGATCAGGTTCTGGTCATCGGGGAGACTCTTGAGCAGGCGCACGTTCCGGTCGATGCCGACCTGGAGCGAGAGCACGCCTCCCGGAAAGAGGACCGAAGAGACGAGCGGGATGATCGGGAGCCGGCTCGGAACGTCGAGCTCCACCCAGTCCTGCGACGTCTGGTTGGGATTGGATTTACCGCGTGCGGATTGTGCCATTCGTCCTTTGCTGTTGAGCTACACTTCTCTTCCGCTCAACCTCACGGGCACGCGAATTGTAGAAAATGCCCACTGGTTGAACAATCATCCTGATCGCTTGCCTGACTCGACGATCGACGCTGTGCAGCCGGAGACTTTCTCGGACCCGACGCTCAAACGCGCAGACCTGCACTGCCACAGCCGTTTCTCCGTCTTCAAATACTTTCGCCGCGCCAACACGCGCGACTGCTACTCCGCGCCGGAGGATGTGTATCGGATTGCGAAAGAGCGCGGGATGTCCTACGTCACCCTGACCGATCACGACTCGATCGACGGTGCACTCTACCTCCTCAACAAGTTTCCCGATATGAAGGATTTCTTCATCGGTGAAGAGGTGGAAACGTACTTCCCCGAAACGAGCCAGCGCATTCACATCGGCGTGTGGGGTTTGAACGAAGAGCAGCACCGGGAGATCCAGCGTTTGCGGCCGGACATCCGCGAGCTGATCCCCTACATGAAGTCGCAGAACCTCATCTTCGGGATCAATCACCTTTTTCAAAACTATCGAATGAAGAACGTCGCCAGCCGCTACGTGAGCGAGCTGATCGAGATGTTCTCCATCTTCGAAGTGGTGAACGGCGCGATGGCGTCCGTGCACAACAAGATGGTCCAGCAGCTGGTGGAGCACGTGAAGCACGAGCACGGCCGCCCCGTCTCCATGGTTGGCGGCTCGGACGCGCACACGCTGAAACATGTGGCGAAAGTGCACACGGTCTCACGCGGCGAAACCGTCGAGGAGTTTCTCGAAAACATCCGCGCCGGCAACTGCTTCGCCTGGGGCAGCGAGATGCGCTTCCGCGAGCTCGTGGCGGACATCTATCTGCTGACGCTCGCCTACCAGAGCGAACTGGGCTCGGACCTCCGCTCGACCGACTACACGGCGATGGACAAGACGATCCAGCTCGCCGGGCGCCTCGCGTCCATCCCCACCGCCATCTCCGGCATCCCCGCCGCGATCACGTCGCTGAATTACCTCAAGCAGATCGTGGTGACGAAGGGGTTGTCGTACCGGTTCTCGAAGCTCGTGGAAGAGATCCGGCGGTAAAGGGCGGGCTCGTTCGGAAAAACGGGACTACGCCTGACGGCGCAGCACGAAGAGCGCCGCGACAGCGAGTGCGCCGCACAGCGCCATCGCAGCGCGCGGATCGAGCAGCGGCACCTCGGCAGGAGCGACGAATCGAAACCCGTCCTCGAGCCCGACGATCGGCGCGAAATCGCCGAGTGACAGCTCCACCGTCGCATAGCCGGCCGGCATCGGCGGCGTGACGGCGACGATCGTCGAGTCGTCGACGATCGTGAAGTGCGAGGCAAACCGAAACGTGGCGAACTGACCGAACCCAAGCGACGGCGGTCCGCAGAGGACCGGACAGGGGAAGGTTTGCGTGAAGCCCGAGCCCTTCACGATGACCGTCGTCCCTCCGGTGACCGGTCCCGTGTTCGGCGTGATGCTCGCGATGGTCTGTGCAACGGCTGGTAAGGACGCAGAGATCGCGACAGCAAGGATGACGATGCGAAGGGGGCTCACTCCGACGATCATAGCGGACGACGCGGCGATGCGCCGAAATGCGATCGCGCGTAGCAATGGGCTGGCCCTGGCCCGCCGAGAGTTACGTCGAGTGGCGCAGCACGACGAGCACCGCGGCCGCGGCGCCGTCTCCATGTTTGGGGAGGAGGACGCCGTCGTATTCTGCGGCTGGCGTCCGAGCGAAGCAAAGATCGACGCGCATCGTGACCGCCGTGCTGCTTCGCACGCGTCGATTTGACCCCTCTCCAAACAGGATTAGCCATTCCGGCAAACTCGACTGTTTGTGCGGCGGTTCCTGATCGCCTTATATCGACAGGAATATCCAGACGGAGGCCCGCGCTTGCCACGGCTTCAACCGCTTCAAAAAGGAACGTCGCGCAGACAGGCACTTCCACGAATGCTCGAGCTGTGCGTCGTGTCAACGGGGAACACGAGTGAAACTCCAACTGATTCGTTTCGCGGTATGCGGCGCGCTGACATTGCTCGGCACGTCGAGTGCGATTGCCGCACAGCCAATTTCCTTCGACGTGGCCGGCGCTACGGTTCACACACACGGCCTCACACCGGGAGGGTCTGTCGTTCTGGTTGGCGCCTGGCGAGCCCCTTCCGGATCTGGATCGATCGTCACGCAGACGTGCCGCGACGGCCGTGCCGGCACCGCCGGCAACCTTGATG
>JALYOB010000026.1 GCA_030857085.1 Acidobacteriota bacterium
CCCCCCCCCCCCCCCCCCCCCCCCCCCCGCCGGAGGCCCTCCGTCGTCTCTCTTCACGAATGGCAACCACTGTGCACTTGCCAACGACCATGCCGAAAGACACCAGAGAGCCGCAGAGTTACGGCAGCGAGCAGGATTGGGTCACTGGGAAAACCGGGCAGGAAGTCAACGAACAGGCCTCCGCCCCTCCTGCAGAACATCAGGACTTTTACGACGAACGGCGGGAAGCCGAAGACAGCGCACCGGCGCAGGGAGGAAAGACGTCACCCTTCCAGCTCGCAGAGAACCAGCAGGCGAGTGGCGGCACGCCCGGCGTCGAGCGCGTTCCCATCAACGGCGTCACCACACAACGAGGGGGAGCGAAGCGCGGCTCCTACTTCAGGAAGCGCGATTACGAATAGATTACACGCCCGTCCTTGTGATCTCGGGCACACGGAGGACGCCCCGACGCGTTACCATCGCGGCAGGCGTCCCCCATGCCCGAATTCGTGCAGCTCCTCGCCAGCGACATCTATTCGCCGAACGCACTCGCGTGCGCGACCGGCATTGCTGCGTTCGCGATCGTCCTGTTAGGCGCGGCCGTCGTCACACGCGGACGCAGACTCGCCGCCAATCGCCACTTCTTCCTCATCACCGTCTGCGCCTTCGGCTGGCTCGGCGCATTCGCCGCAATGTACGCCGCGCGCGAGCCGCAGATCGCGATCGTCTGGGCGCGCACCGGGTACCTTTTCGGCACCCTCATCCCCGCGGCCGTCTTCCACTTCGCGACGACGCTCGTCCCGAATCGCAAATCGTACCGGCTGGCCGTCCTCCTCTTCTGGATCGGCTGTGCCGGCATCGGCATCCTCGGCGCGACCACGAGCATCCTCATTGAAGGCGTGCGCCGCTTCGTCTGGGGCTTCTATCCCGCCGGACATCCATTCGACGGCCTGATCGTCCTCTGCTTCAGCGCCATCATCATCGCGGCCATCCATCTGTTCTGGCGCATGTATCGCGGCGCGGAAGGAAAAGGGCGCGAGCGTGCCGGCGCACTCCTCCTCGCATTCGTTCTCGGGTCGATGGGGATGTTCGACTACCTGCCGAGCGTGGGCATCGACCTCCAGCCGATCGGCTACATCGCCGCGCTCGCATTCGTGATCGTCGCGGCAACTGCCGTGTGGCGCTTCGAGCTCGAAAACATCACTCCCGAATATGCAGCGGGACAGATTCTCGAGACGATGAAGAGCGCAGTGCTGGTGAGCGACATGAACGGCCGCATCCGCGTCGTCAATCGCGCCACCGAACGCCTCCTCGGATACAAGCCGCGCGAGCTGCACGAAGCGCATTTGCGCGACGTACTCGATCGCGACGACAACCTCACCACCGGACAGCTCATCAACAGCATGGGCGTGCTCGAACATCCGATGGTGTGGCGCGGTGCCGACCGCTCGCGCATCGACGTACTTGCGGCGTCCTCGTTCCTGCGCGACGACACCGATACCCCGGTGGGTGTCGTGTATGTGGCGAGCGATTTCACCGAGCGCAAACGCGCCGAAGAGGCGTTGCGTCAGAGCGAACATCGCTATCGCACGCTCTTCGAGCTCAACCCGCTGCCGATGTGGGTGTACGACATCGAGTCGCTGGCCATTGTGGCGGTCAATGACGCCGCAGTGCGGCATTACGGCTTTTCGCGCGACGAATTTCTGCGCATGACCATCGCCGACGTCCGTCCCCCGGAAGAACTGCCGGCGATGCACGAGGCGATGAAGGACCTCGGCCAGCGCCGCGGTCCGAAGCAATTCCGTCATCAGAAAAAAGACGGCAGCATCATCGAGGTCGACGTCACCTCGTTCGAGTTCGTCTCCGGCAGCCGCCGCTCGCGCCTGGTGATTGCGCAGGACATCACCGAACGCAATCGCACCGACGACGAACTGCGCCGCAGTGAAGAGCGCTATCGCGAACTGTTCGAGAACGCGAATGACCTCGTGTACACGCACGATCTCGACGGCCGCATTACGTCGATGAACATCGCCGGTGAGCGGGCGAGCGGCTACTCGCGCGAAGAACTGATCGGCAGCCACATTCACGATCTCGTCGTGCCGGAGCACGTCGAGCGCGCACGCGACGCAATGGCGAAGAAGCTGCGCGGCGAAGCGGCAGCGACGTTCTATGAAGTGGAAATGCGCGCCAAAGACGGCCGCCGCATTCCGCTCGAGCTCAGCACGCGCCTCATCTATCGCGACGGCAAACCGGTGGGCGTGCAGGGCGTAGCGCGCGACATCACCGAACGCAAGTCGAGCGAGGCGCGGTACCGGTTGCTGTTCGAGCGCAATCTCGCCGGTGTTTATCGCAATGCCGCCGACGGTCACGTGCTCGATTGCAATGACGCCTGCGCCCGCATCCTGGGATATGCGTCGCGCGAAGAGCTGCTGGCCAGCAGCGCGACCGACTTCTACTTCGATCAGGCCGAGCGCGATCGCGTGCTGCAGATCCTGCGCGAGCAGCGGCAGATCAGCAATCTCGAACAACGCATGCGCCGCCGCGACGGGTCGACCGTGTGGGTGCTCGAAAACGTCTCGCTCCTCGAAGGGGACATTCTCGAAGGGACGCTGATCGACATCACCGATCGCAAACGCGCGCAGGAGCAGATGGAGTATCAGGCCTATCACGACGCATTGACCGGCCTGCCCAATCGATTGCTGTTCCGCGACCGCATTACGGTTGCCCTTGCCCACGCGAAACGCAATGGCCGCTCGACCGCGGTCATGTTCCTCGACCTCGATCAGTTCAAGCTGGTCAATGACACCCTCGGCCACACGGTCGGCGATCGTCTGCTGCAGGTGATCGGCGCGCGTCTGGTCACGTGTGTGCGTGCGGAAGATACGGTCGCGCGTATGGGCGGCGACGAGTTCACGATTCTGCTCGCGGAGCTCAATGATCGCCGCGGCGCGGTGTCGGTTGCGCAGAAGGTGCTCGAGGCCATTCACCATCCGGTGCTGATCGACGAGCACGAGCTCTACGTCACTCCCTCCCTCGGCATTGCGATCTTTCCCGACGACGGCGAGGACGCGGAGTCGCTGCTCAAGAACGCCGACCGGGCGATGTATCGCGCCAAAGAGCTCGGGCGCGACAACTATCAGTTCAGCACGCGCGCCGCGTTCGATCCCGCCGATGGACGTCTCGCACTCGAACGCCGTCTGCGTCATGCGATCGAGCGCAATGAATTCGTGGTGCATTACCAGCCGATGGTCGAGATCGCGACCGGACGGCTCGTCGGCGCGGAAGCGCTGGTGCGGTGGCACGATCCGGAACATGGCCTCGTGCCGCCGGAAGAATTCATCCGGATCGCGGAAGAGACGCAGCTGATCGTGCCGCTTGGAGCGTGGGTGTTGCGGACCGCGATCACGCAGATGAAAGCGTGGCATGACTCCGGACATGCGTGGCTGCGCGTGGCGGTGAATCTCTCGCCGCGGCAGTTTCAGGATCGCGAGCTCGTCGCGACCGTCGAGCGCATCCTCAGTGACACCGGATTTCCGCCGCAATTGCTGGATCTGGAGATCACCGAATCGACGGCGATGCAGAACGTCGAACTGTCGCTCGCGATTTTGAATCGCCTCAAAGAGATGGGCATCCGCATCTCGATCGACGACTTCGGCACCGGCTATTCGTCGCTCAGTTACCTCAAGCGCTTTCCGATCGATACGGTGAAGATCGATCAGGACTTTCTGCGCGACCTCACCCCCGACGACGCCGCGATCATTTCGGCCGTCATCTCGATGGCGCGTGCGCTCAATCTGCGGGTCATTGCAGAAGGGGTGGAGACCGAGGAGCAGCTTGCGTTTCTGCGGCGCGAACAGTGCGCGGAAATGCAGGGCTTTCTGTACAGCATGCCGCTGCCGCCGGCGGAGTTCGAGCGTGCATTACGTGCCGGTGTGCATGGGTCCGTGTCAGCTTCTCCTGTCAACCGGCTGAGGTTGACATTGGAGTGAGCGCTGTGCAGTATCGCGCGTCAGCTTCGTGGGGGCAGTCGAGAAGATGAGCGAGCAGCATCGGCAGATCCTGGTTGTGGACGATGATCCTGCCGTCCGGCAGATCCTCGCCACGGCGCTCCGTCAGTTGAACATGGTGGTGGACGAGGCGGCGGAGGGCCGCACGGCGATCCAGCTGCTCAGCGAGAATCACTACTCCGTCGTTCTGCTCGATCTGTTGATGCCGGACGTCGATGGCTTCGGCGTACTCGACGCGATCGACGGCGCCTCCGCGCAACCGCCGATCGTGCTCGTGGTCACCGGCGCGGATCACTCGATCGTCGAACGCCTCGACGCCCGCCGCATTCACGGCATCGTGCGCAAGCCGTTCGACGCCGCCGAGATCGCCCAGGTCGTCGCCGCCTGCGCCGAAATTCGCAGCCGCAGCGCCTTCGAGAAAATGGCCATTGCCACGATGATCTCGAGCGCGCCGTTGATTGCGTTTCTGAAATTGTAGAAGCGTTGACCGGTTCCCCGTTGCCGGTTGCCGCAACATGAGGGCGTGAAGACGAACTGCGCGGCAACTGGCCACTGGCACCCGGTCAACAGCCGCTCAGAATAGAAGCGTTGACCCGTTCCCCGTCGCCGGTTGCCGCGACATGCCGCCGCGACCACGACCTGCGCGGCAACCGGCCACTGGCAACCGGTCAACAACGATCGCTACACCCGCCGCAGCAGTTCCCCGAGCAACAGAATCATCCCGCTCGAAAGCAGCGGTCCGCGCGGCGACTGCACGTCGGCGGTTCCGGCGGCGCGCCGCACGGCGAGCAGGAGGGCGTCGACTTCGAACGGCTTCGGCATCACGCCGAAAATCTCGTACGAACGCACGCGCTGCATTTCGCGCGCGGCGAGCGAGGCGGTGACGACCAGCACGTGCGGAAGGACGTCCGGACGGTGCTCGGTGAGAAAGTCGAGGACGGCGTAGCCGTCGGCGAACGGCATCAGGAGATCGAGCACGATCGCCGCGTACTGGCGGCTCTTGAGCTTCTCGATCGCCTCAATGCCATCATTTGCGACCTCGACCGCAAAGTCATGGTGCAGCACCGCGGTGATCAGCGTGCACGTGGCCTCATTGTCGTCCGCCAGAAGAACGGTCGGTTTTTCCAAAGTTTTTTCGAACCCCCGAGTGAATGGACGAGCCGGCGCGATTGTAACCTATACTTCAGCGGCGGCCGTTCTTCCGGCCGCGAATCGAATCAAGGAGAGCGTTGCCTATGAAAGCCCTGGTCGTCTTCGCGCGAGCGTTCGCGCCGCGATCGGCTTTCGTCTGATTTCGCGCGCCGCGATCCTCGCGCTGCTTTTCATTCATCGCATGCATCGATGGAAGAGGCACACGAAATGGATCGTGAAACGAAGAAGCTCAGGAAGCACTTCGAGAAGCATCTTGCGTATGACGAGATGAAAGCGAAAAAACGGGCCGGCAAGATTCGCGGCGCCTTTCGCAAAGACAAAGGCAACGTACGCGCGCCGCGCGTGACGGAAGACAACTGGGAAGCGCTGCTCGATCAGCACGGACAGGCGCGCAAGCGGCCGTCGATCGGCGAGCTGCTGCTGCACCTCCAGCAGGCCGAGGAGCCGGTCGAGACGACGGACGCCGAGGTGGAGGGGAGCGCGGTCGTCTTCAGCGTCTCCAGCGGACGCTGCCGCGTGCTGCGCGACGGCGAAGAGCTCGATTGCGTCGTGCCGCCGGAGCTCGCAATCCGGCAGAAGAGCGCACTGGCGGTCGGCGATCGCGTGCGGGTCACGGACGAAAGCGGCGTCTGGAAACTCAAATCCATCCTGCCGCGCCGCACCGTGCTCGCGCGGCCCGATCCGCTGCACAAACACATGCAGCGGCTCATTGCGGCGAATGTCGACGTGGTCATTCACGTCGTGACGCTGAAATCGCCTCCATTGCGGCCGCGGCTCATCGACCGGTTTCTCATCGCCATCCAGCGCGGCGGCGCGCAGCCGGTGATCTGCGTCAACAAAGTGGATCTGCTCGATCCGGAAGAGCGCGAGGAGGAATTGCCGAAGCTCGCGCCCTACCTGGAACTCGGCGTGCCGGTGATCGGCTGTTCGACGAAAACAGGCGAGGGGCTGGAGTCACTGCGGCGCGAAGTCGACGGAAAACTCGCAGCACTGGTCGGCCACAGCGGCGTCGGAAAGTCGTCCATTCTCAATGCGCTCGATACGACCTTGCAGCTCGCGACGAATACCCTGCACCGCAAGCGGAGCACAGGACGTCATACCACCACGGCGTCGACGCTCTATGACTTTGGCGGCGGGACGTACCTGATCGATACGCCCGGAATTCGCGAATTCGGATTATGGGATCTCGACCGCGAGTCCCTGCGCGACTATTTCCCCGAATTCGAAGAGCCGACCGAATTGTGCCGCTTTACGAACTGCACGCACGTTCACGAGCCCGATTGTGAAGTGAAGGCGCAGGTGGAATCGGGCGAGCTCAATGAAGCGCGCTACGAGACGTACGTGCGCCTCTGGGAAGACTTGGCTTGATTTGTCTGGAGTGCGGCGAATTGCTTCGCCGCACTCCACACTACGACGCTTCCGCCGCGCGTTCCCTGAGCAGCACGTCGATCTCCACCGGTTTCTCGAACAGATACCCCTGCATTTCCGTGCACATGTGCGAAAGGAGGAAATCGCGCTGTTCGGCGGTCTCCACTCCTTCTGCAACGGTCTTGAGCTCGAGACTGTGCGCGAGTGCGATGACGGCACCGGCCACTGCGGCGGCGCTCGGGTCGGTGGTCACATTGCCGACGAACTGGCGATCCACTTTCACTGTGTCGATGGGAAACCGCGTCAGATAGAGGAGCGACGAATAGCCGGTGCCGAAATCGTCCACCGCTAAAGAAACGCCCATTTCCTTCAATGCCTGCAGCGTGGCCAGTGTCGCTTCGGCGTTCTGCATGGCCACGCTCTCGGTGATTTCCAGCTCGAGGAGGCGCGGATTGATTCCGGTCTCCTCGACAATGGTGCGAATGGTGTCGAGAAGCTCCGGCTCCTGTAATTGACGCGCCGATAAATTCACCGACACACGCAGATCGCGGCCGCGCGCATTGCGCAGTTTCTGCAGGTCCATGCACGCCTGACGCAGAACCCAGGCGCCGACCGGCACGATCTGTCCTGTCCGTTCCGCAATGCAGATGAATTCATCCGGCGGCAACAGTCCGCGGGAGGGATGCTGCCAACGCAATAACGCCTCCACGCCGGCCAGCTCCCATGTATGCGCGTCGAAAATCGGCTGGTAGTGCAGCAGTAATTCGCCCCGTTCCAGTGCGCGGCGCAGATCGGATTCGAGCGCGAGCTGGCGCGCCTGCTGGGAGCGCATCTCGTGTGTAAAGTGCTGGATGCGTCCGCGGCCGAGCTCTTTGGCGCCATGCATGGCATGTTCGGCGTTGCGCAGCAGCGCGGCGGATGTATCGCCGTCCCACGGCGCGAGCGCAATGCCGATGGTGGCGGAGACGTGCACCTGATTCCGCTCCAGGACGAGCGGAACGGAGATCGCGTCGAAGATCGCTTTCGCCACACGCTGCGCTTCTGCAAGGCCGTCAATGCCAGTGAGAAACACCGTGAATTCGTCTCCGCCCACGCGGGCGACGTTGTCCGCGCCGCCAATGCCGCTCGCGTCGCCGCTGACGACCGACCGGATCATGCTCGCAATGACCTGCAATGCGTTGTCGCCGACCGCATGGCCGAACGTGTCATTGAGCAGTTTGAAATGATCGAGGTCGATGAACAGCACGGCCGTCTGTTCGCCGCGCGCATTGCGCGCATGAGACGCGAGCACGGCCGCCAATCGCTCCTGAAAATAGAGGCGGTTCGCTAAACCGGTCAGTGGATCACGCCGCGAGCCATAACGCACTTTCTGTTCGAAACGCGCCCGGCTCGTGACGTCGCGATCGCTGCCGCGGAAGCCGGTCAGTTCACCGCTCGCATCGAAGAGCGGAATGCCGCTCGCCTCGACGAAGCATTCGCTGCCGTCGCGATGCTGGAGGCGCTGCACGAGATCGGTCCAGCCGCTGCGCGCACTGACGATGCGGGCGAAGAACTGCCCCACTTTCTCCCGCGACTCGGGGAAATAGAGCTCGGTGAAATGGCGGCCGATCAGCTCTTCCGGCTTGTAGCCGATCATCCGTTCGACCGCCGGGCTGCTGCAGGTGAACCGGCCGTCCCGATCGAGCTCGAACGTCCAGTCGTCGACGCCGCCGGCATGAGTGCCGTGGCGCAGCGCATTTTCCGAACGGCGGCGGTCGGTCACGTCGCGATAGTTGAGGACGATCGCGGCAATGGACGGGTCGTCGAGCATGTTCACGGCGATCCCTTCGAGCCAGCGCCATTCGCCGCTCTTCTGCCGCGCGCGGCACTCGAAGGTGACGGTGCTGCCGGGACGCGCGAGAAGGTTGCGGCGGAGCTCTTCAACGCGTGAGACGTCCTCGCGATGGAGGAGCGCAAAGCCGTCGCGGCCGAGGAGCTCTTCGTCGTCGTAGCCGAACATGCGGTGGAGCAGGGGACTGAGAAAAAGAATCTTCCCGTCGCCGTCGACGAGGCAGATCGCTTCGTACGAGTCGCCGACCAGAGCGGTGTAGCGTTGTTTCGCCTCGCGCAAGGCCCGCTCCGCCCGGTTCCGCTCCGTCACATCCTCCGCGATGAGGAGGCGGCGATGGAGGTCGCCGCCGAGGGGGGCGAGCATGGTTTCGACCTCGAAGGTGGTGCCGTTGCGGCGGAGGTGCGTCCAGGCGCGCTTCCGTCCGGAGGGAGCGACGCCGTCGAGGTAGTAGGCGATGGCGCGTTCTGCGTCGGCGGGCGGATGGAGCTCGAACACGCGCAGGCGCTCGAGCGATTCGGCGTCGAGCTCGTACTGGCGCCGCGCTGCCTCGTTCGCTGCGATCACCGACAGATCGTCGGCGTCGTAGATCCACATCGGGTGTGGATGTTCGTCAAAGGCGGCGCGGTAAAGGCTCTGCGGCCGCCGCGAGGCGGGGCTGGGGACGTTCAAGTGGCTGCTTCTCCGATTTGCCGACCGGCGGGTCGGGAAAGGGGTGCACTTTAGCCGACGGCGAACCAGGTGAAAAGGTGTAATTCCGGCACCCGATGTCATTAGTGGTGGAATGGCGGCAGCGCGTCACAGAGAGTTTGCGTCGCCCGCACTGCATGGCTTTTTTTCGTTCGCAACCCGTCGCGCACCGGCGTGTGCAGAAAAATGCCTATCCCGCAGGGGTGGCATAAGTCGCATTTGCGTCACACCGCCAGGTAAGAGGGCGCCCTCCCGAAATCAAAAAGATCCCGGCAAACGCCGGATGAGGAGGGCTTTATGCGTGGTCTGGTTCAGACGATTGGTCGTGGTGTGTTCGCAGCTGCGGTGGTGGTGATGTTGGCGGCGGCGCCGGTTCAGGCGCAGGAGAACGACGGCGGCGGCTCCGTGATGGAGCGCGGACGGCAGATCGTCAAAATCATCAGGAAACTGACGGTCCGCGTCTTCGGAGACGTGCTGATCGATCCGCGGCCGTGATTCAGTTCGTCGCGACGAAGTCGCGGTTGGGATCGACTCCCAGGCCGGCGATGAATGTATGCACGTCGCGGACGACTTCCGGAGTCGCGCTGCTCGCCGCAATCGCGTCGTTGAGATACGCGAGGGCGGCGACAGCGCGGCGATTGAGGCCCGCGGTCGTGAACTCACGCACGATGTCCGCGGCGAGGTCGCGCGCCGCCTCGAGTTCGTCGCGAAGCATCCAGACTTCGACGATTTCGAGGCCGCTCAATCCCGCTTCTTCGATCAATTGGTGCATGAGGAAGCGGCTGCGCGCGAGCGTGAGACGGTCGAGTGCCTCGTCGAGCGCGCCCGTCCGCAACAGAGCGCTGCCAGCACCATACGCCGCTCGTGCAACGTCGAGCGTGGCACCGCGGGCAGCGCTGAGGCGCATCGCGTCGTTGAAGTGGTCGAGCGCTTCATGCGGCGCGTTCAGGTGCATCGCGCACCAGCCGAGTGCCTGGCGCGCAATCGAGAGCGAACCAGAGTCGGCATCGCCCACGAGCTCGAGCAGCAACGTGCGCGCTGTCCGAAAGTCTCCGCGCCGCACGAGCAGATTCGCGAACGCGAACTGCGCTTTCCGCTGCAGCCGCGTGTCCCCATGCTCCTCGAACACTTTGCTGCACTCGGCGAGCGCCGCCTGCGCCTCGTCGTACCGCCGCAGGTGCTGCAGCACGGTCGCGCGGACGAAGAGCACGATCGCCTGATCGTGCGCGAGCGTCCCGAACGCGGCCAGTTGCGCATCCGCGCGATTCAACGCTTCCAGCGCCTCGTCATAGCGCGCCAGAAAATTGAGCGCCTGACCGCGATCCTGCCACGCGCGTGCACGCAGCTGCGCGAGCATCACTCGCGGATAGAGACCGTCGGGCAACGCCGCCGCAATGGACGTCGCGAGCTCGGAAATCGCAAACGCCACGAGCGGCTCGCGATCGAGACGGGCGTCGATCTCCTGACTGAGACGTTCGAGCACGCCGCTCGTGCGCCACGACGGATCGTTTGCAAATCGCGCCCATTGTTCGCGCGGCGTGCTCGCGAGCGTCCGCGTAATGTCGGCCGAGGCGGCGCGCTCCTCCTGGAGCCGGCGGGCGGTGGCGGCGAATTCGGCCACGCGCGCGGGATCGGGCACGCGTCGCGGACGGCCGAACGGAACCACTTTCTGATCGAGATCGCGGCTCACTTGCGGCGTCCTTTTTCTCCATAGAGCCGTTCGGCGCAGCGGAGCGATCGCGTAATCAGTTTCTGCGCGTACTTGGTCTTGACGCCCAAACGGGCCGCGACTTCCGCGACCGTGCATCCTTCGAAATAGCGCATCTGCAGCACGGCGCGGTAGCGCGGCTCGAGACATTCGAGTGCCTGTCGCGCGGCCAGTTGATCGGGGAGGCTGTCGAGAATGCGCAGCGATGCGGGATCGGCGCGATCGCGTTCGATCTCCGCGGTGTCATCGACGGTGCGCCCATTGAGGCGCCAGTAGTGGCGGCTCGCGTAGCAGATCGCGCCAATGAGCCACGCGCGCAGATCGACGACCGCTCCGCCCTTCTTCAGATAGCTGATCAGCACATCGTGAACGAGCGCCTCGGCCTCCGTGTCCGGTACGCGGAACTTGAACGCGGAGATGTGGGCGAGGAGGTCGAAGTACTGTTCGTAAATCGCTTCGAACTCGTGATCGTCGGATCGTTGGCTCGTCAGCGGATTCATAGGTTTTTGCTGGGTTGCGCCGCACCTTACCACGCCGGCCGGGTAGGTAAACAGCGATTTCCACACACTCCGTATGCGAGGAGTCTCGTTTGACGCCCATGAGAGTCAAAATCCGCGGAGTCAGTAACTTATACGTTCTCATCGTCTACGCGCCGGGGAGCCGGACGCGCGTTCAGTCGCGCCGCTTCGCGCGCCGCGCGTTTGCTGCAATGGAGCCTGGAGATGTGGTGCGCGCGCGCCGGCGGAAGCTGCGCGTCGAGGCGATCGGCGAGCGCGAGGTGCGCCGCGCCAATGGAACGATCGCGTACGTGACGGAAGTCTTCACGCGCGCGGTCACGCCGCCGAACGTGGTGCCGATGCCGTCCGGCGAGCATCTCGCGATGGGGGAGTACCTGCGACTGCACGCGCTCGTGCGCGTGTTCGATGGAGATGCGGATGCGTGGTTCGCGCAGCTCAAACACCACGAAGACCTCGACGGCGCCGACCTGCGCTTCGTGCGCCTGATCCGCACGCGTCTCAGACAGGATCCGGCGCTGATCGGGTCGATCCGGAAGATGGTCGAGGCGACGATTTGAGTTCGAAGGCTAAAATCATCCCCATGCAGATCGCATCCGGAAAAATCGTCAATGGCCGCGTCGTCGTCGACGCCGAGTTGCCGGAAGGGGCCGACGTCACGCTGATCGCGATGGAAGGGGAGGAGACGTTCGAAGTCAGCCCTGAGCTCGAGGCGATTCTGCTCGAGTCGATCGCGCAGGCGGAGCGGGGCGAGACGATTTCGGCAGAGGAACTGCTCGCCGAATTGCGTAGTCGTGAATGACGGACCTCCTTCCGATCGACATCACTGCGCGCGCGGCGAGTCAGATTCGCGAGGCAGAGAGCTGGTGGCGCAGGAACCGGCCGGCTGCGCCGAACGCAATCCGCCAGGAACTGGAGCGCGCGTTCGCGACGATCGCCGCGCAACCGGACGCTGGTGGACGCGCGGCGAGCGCGAAGTTTCCGCAGTTGCGAAGGATCTATCTTGCGCGCGTCAAATACCACGTGTACTACCACGTCGCTGACGCGCCGCGGCGCGTACAGGTCGTTGCCTTCTGGCATACGCGGCGCGGCGACGGTCCTCCGCTATAACCCGCCCCCCCGGTTGCACCCGCCACCCGCCCATTGCTACCGTCCGCCCGCCATGGACACCACTCCACCTTCCACCGCTCCCATCACCGAAGAACAGCTCGCGATCAATCCGCGCGAAACGGGGTTTCACCGGCTCGATTTCGAACAGCTCTTCGGCAATCGCGATCCGGTCGTGCTCGAAATTGGATCGGGGAAGGGGCGCTTTCTCATTTCCACGGCCACAGAGCGGCCGGACCTCAATCTCATCGGGATTGAAAAAGCGCTGCATTATCACCGCCTCATTTACGAGCGCGTGGCCAAACGCGATCTGCGCAATATCCGTCTCATCAATCACGACGCGTTTCTCGTGATGCGGGACATGATTCCCGATGCCTCGGTCAGTGAAGTGCACATTTACTTTCCCGACCCCTGGCCGCGTGCAAAACAACAGAAGCGGCGCATCATCCGCCCGGACGCATTGAAAGAAATGCGGAGAATTCTTACGGACGGCGGGATAGGGATCTACGTCACCGACCATCAGGAGTATTTCGAAGCCGCGGCACCGTTCGTCGAAGCGGAATTCCGCTCCGAACGCCGCATCCCCGGCCCCGGCGATCCGCCCCGCACGAATTACGAGGCGAAATACCGCGCAGAAGGGCGGCCGATTTACGAGATCCGATTCTGGAAGTGAGTGACTTCAGTACCTCGGAGTACCTCGGAGTACCTCGGAGTACCTCGGCACGCCGGCCCCTGTGCATCCTCCGAGGAACTCCGAGGAACTCCGAGGTACTCCGAGAGAAACTAATTCGCCCCTTTGTGATTTCCGTCACACGTACGGAAAGAAACCCATATATCCTCCTCATCCAAGGAGGCTGTAATGAAAAAACTCGTCCTCGTTGTCCTCGTCCTCGCTTCAACGTCCCTCTTTGCACAAGGCCGTGCTTCGGCCAAATTCGTCTGTGGGAAAGCAGACCAGCCGGTCGTCGACGCATTCGCGTTTGCGCCGGGCGCGTATTACACGTCGATCAACGTCACCAATCCCAATGGCGTCGAGATTCAGGGTCGCAAGAACTTCAGCGTCGCGCTCCTGAGCCAGAAGGCCGGTCCTGTCTCGCCGTGGGTGGGCTGGGCGCTCAAGCCGTGGGAGTCGATGCAGGTCGACTGCGGCGACATCTATGCGCACCTCAACATCCCGGTGGGTACGTTCATCGACGGCTTCGTGCACTTCGTGTCCGATCAGCCGTATGACCTGACCGGCGTCTATACCGTCACCGACGGTGCGCGCATCGTTTCGCAGGACGTCGAAGAAATCACCATCAAGTAGCCGCTTCGCCCATAAGCGGGCCGTGCGATGCGCGGCTCGCCTTTTTGCCACGTTCCCTTCACAATGCCGCGGTGCGCATCCTCGGGATCGACCCCGGCTCCATCACGACCGGCTTCGGCGTGGTCGACTACGTCAAAGGGAAACTGGCGCTGGTCGAGCAGGGAGCGATCGCCACGCGCCGCGGCGCCGAACTTCCCGAGCGCCTGAGCGTCATCCATGAAGGCGTCCGCGAAGTGATCGCGCGAACGCAGCCAGTGGCGATCGCGGTCGAGACGCCGTTCGCCGGAAAGAACGTCAACAGCCTCATTCAGCTCGCGCATGCGCGAGGCGTGGTGCTGCTCGCGGCGCGGTCGGCCGCACTCGAGGTCTTCGAATACGCGCCGCGCTCGGTCAAGAGCGCGGTGGTCGGATACGGCGGAGCGGAAAAAGAGCAGGTCGCGAAGATGGTGCGGATGCTGCTCCCGGCGTGCGGCACGATGAAGATGTCGGCCGACGCCACCGACGCGCTTGCGATTGCGATCTGTCACGCGCATACCTCCGGCACCGCCGCGCGTCTGAAGATCCGAGCATGAGCGCGTCGTTACCCGAAGAACAGGCTCTCGAAAACGAATGTGAGGCGCGGCCGCGGCAAAGCCGGCTCGCCCGCACCTTCAGCGCGCTGCAATACCGCGATTACAGACTGCTCTGGACGGGAGCGTTTCTGTCGACCACCGGCACGTGGATGCAGACCGTCGCGCAGGGCTGGGTCGTGCTGAACATGACCAACTCGCCGCTGCTGTTAGGCGTGGATGGATTTCTCTCGACCGGTCCGATGCTGATCTTCTCCCTGTTCGGCGGCGTGGTCGCCGATCGGGTCGAGCGGCGGCGGATCATGCTCGCCTCACAGTATCTGCAGATGGCCTTCGCCTTCATCCTCGCGGCGCTGATCTGGACCGGCAAAGTGCAGGTGTGGCACATCTTCATCCTCTCGTTTCTGACCGGCAGTGCGCAGTCGTTCAGCGGACCTGCGTACATTTCGCTCCTGCCGCTGCTCGTCAAACGCGACGACATGCCGAACGCGATCGCGATGAACTCGATGCAGTTCAATCTCGCGCGCGTCATCGGGCCGGTGATGGCGGGGATGGCGCTCGCCGCCTGGGGCGCGGCGGTCTGTTTCGCGGTGAACGGGATCTCGTTCGTCGCGGTGATCATCGCGCTGATGCTGATTCGCTCGCCCGGTCCTCCGCCGAGCGACGAGCGCCGCGGCATCGTGGCGGAGATGAAGGAAGGGTTCCGCTTCGTCACCAGCCGCCGCAAGCTGGTGGTCCTCACGTTCCTCGCGTTCGCCGGCACGTTCCTCGGCATGCCGATCGTGACGTTCCTCCCCGTGGTTGCGAAGCAGATCTTTCACCTGCAGGCGAGCGGCTATGCCTGGATGATGACCACGTACGGCCTCGGCTCCGTCACCGGCGCACTCATCGTCGCAGCGACGGTCCACGCGGCGCGCAAAGGGAAAGTCGCGCTCTCGCTGCAACTCGCGTTCGCCTGTCTGCTGATCGGCTTCGCCTTCTCCCGCTCGCTCCCGCTGTCGCTCGTCATCGCGTTCTTTGCCGGCTCCTGCATCGTGGGCGTGGTCTCGCTCTACAGCTCGCTGGTGCAGCTGACGTCGACCGATGCGATGCGCGGCCGCGTGATGTCGATCTTCATGCTCGCGTTCGGCGGCGGCATGCCCATCGGCAATCTGATCGCCGGCTACGTCGCACAACGCTGGTCGATCAGTGCCGCCCTCGGCATCAACGGCGCGATCCTCGCCACCGTCGCACTCTGGTTCATCGCGCGGCGGACGAATCTCGACGAGACGTGAGGAGACGACGGGAGGCCTCCGGCGGGGGGGGGGGGGGGGGGGGGGGGGGGGGGGGGGGGG
>JALYOB010000234.1 GCA_030857085.1 Acidobacteriota bacterium
AACTTTACACACCCAAACCCCACCCTCATCCTGCGCCAGCACCACCCCATCGACCACCACCCCCGCATCCGTGCGCACCACGCGGCGATGCTCTTCCCGTCCGCGCATGCGCCGGCCTAACAAACGCGACGAGACCATCTGACCCGAGACATCCGCAATCGACAGCGCATAGTCGGCACCGGCGCGATGGATGTTGTCGAGATTGCGGGCGTGATTCACGCGGGCGATGATCGGCACGTCCGGCGCGAGATCGCGTGCGATGACGGTCGCGAACAGCGTCGAGTCGTCGCTGTCGAGGGCGAGGATCAGCGCGCGAGCATCGGCGAGGCACGCTTTCTCCAGCACCGACGAATCGAGCACGTCGCCCACGAAGTCGACATTCGGTCCGGCGTGCCGCTCGATCACGCGCGTTTCTTCACCCGCGTCGCAGAGCAGCTCGTGCACCTTGCGTCCCACCTCGCCGAATCCAGCGACGAGAAACGCGCCGCGGTGATGCAGCAGCTTCGTTCCCGCGCGCCACGCGCATGCTTCGAGCTGCTCGGGCGTACCGACCAGTTCGAGCACTGCATGCGCGTCGAGCACCGTATCCGGCGTGCAGCGCGTGACCAGCTGACTGTTGCGCCAGATGCCGACCACCGACGCCGGCAACTCCGCCTTCTCCAGCGTGAGGCCGGTGATCGCACTCGAAGCGGGCACGCGCAACTCGCGGCGCACGACGCCTGCGATCTGCTCGAGCCCCGGCAGGCGTGGACTCAGCCGATCGCTTGCATGTGCCGCGAGCGCGGCCGCGACGATGTGCCGCGGCGTGTAGACCGCGGTCGCACCGGCGAGCTCCATCGGCTTGCGATGCGAGGGGTTTTCGACGAACGCGAAGACGTCGCGCGGAAAACCCATCTGCCGCGCGCGCAGAATGATGGCCGCGTTCTCCTGATCTTCTCCATTGGCGACGAGCGCCCGCGCGCGCGACAAACGGCAGACGTCGAGCGCGTCGTCATCGGAGCGCACGAAAACCACCGGCTGCTTCCGCTCCAGCATTGCGCGCGCACGGTCTTCGTCGACTTCCACCACCAGCGTGGGCACTTTCTCCTGCGCCAGCCGCAGCAGCAGCGATTCGACAGAGGGACCGAAGCGGTAGACCACGACGTGATCGGCGAGCTTCTCGTCCGCCACGCGCGGAACGCGCTCCTCGAATCGCTCCGACAGATACGGGATCAGGAAGATCGGAATGATGAGGAAAACGAGGAACACGCCGGCGAACTGCACGATCACCACGAGCAGCACCATCGCCGGATGCGCCCACCGCGCGTCGGCGCCGTAGCCGGTCGTACTGAGCGTTTCGGAAGCCCATTGCAGCGCGCTCCAGAACGAGCGCGGCTTCCCTTCCAGATGGGCCATGCCGAGCTGATACAGCAGCGCAGCCGCGATCAGAAACGCGATGAGACCCGCGAGCAACCAGAAGAGACGCTTCGACGACCGCAGCACCGGTTTAGTCTAGCGCCGTGCAATTGCTCTGCACCGTACGCGACTGCCGCATGCCGCTCGAGCGGCGCGATCGCACTCATGTCTGCGCGAATCGCCATTCCTTCGACGTCGCGCGCAGCGGCTATCTGAATCTGCTGCAGCCGCAGGATCGACGTTCGAAGAATCCCGGCGATACGGCGGATGCCGTTGCGGCGCGGCGACGCTTTCTCGATGCAGGTCATGCCGCGCCATTGGTCGATGCGATCGTCCGGGCGTTGCCTTTGCGCGAAGGCGAAACGCTGCTCGATGCCGGCTGCGGCGAAGGTCATCACACGGACGCATTCCGCCGCACATATGGAGTGCGCGCGAGCGGTGTCGACATCTCCGTCCCCGCCATCGAGGCGGCCGCGAAGCGCTACGGCGAATGCGAATGGATCGTCGCGAATGCGGATCGCTTTCTGCCGTACGCCGATGCGTCGTTCCACGCCGTCACGTCCATCACCGCGCGTTTGAGCGTCGACGAATTTCATCGCGTGCTCGTCGCCCAGGGCACCTTGCTCGTGGCGATTCCGGGCGCCGACGATCTGATCGAATTGCGCGAGGCCATTCAGGGCGAACGCGTCGAGCGCGATCGCGTCGAACGCACCATCGAGTTGTTCGCGCCGAAGTTCGAACTGCAGCGTGTCGAGCGCGTCCGCCACGCCGAGCTTCTCGAACGCGAGGCGATTGCGGACGTGCTCGAATCGTCCTATCGCGGCTTGCGCGCCAAGGAAAGGGAACGCCTACACGATTTGCGTCCGATGCAAGTCACTCTGGCGCGCGACCTGCTCCTGTTCACCCCCAGATGAAAATCCTCACCACGATCATCGGTGGCTGTGCCGCGTTCGGAACGACCGCTGCCTGGCTGCCGCAGGTATTCAAGACATGGAAATCGCGCAGCGCGGAAGACTTCTCCTGGAGCTACCTCGCGCTCTTTTCCGCCGGCGTCGCGCTCTGGATCGTCTACGGCGTGATGAAGAAAGACGGCGTGATCATCACCGCGAACGCCGTGACGCTGCTGCTCGTCGTCAGCGTGACGTTTGTGAAGATACGCGAGCGGAAGACGTGACGTCGCCGCTGCCCGGCCACAGACGCGCGAACCCGATCACCGCCAGCGCCCACGGCGCGAGATAAAGCCGCCAGTCGTGCCGCAGGAATGCGGCCACGAGGGCGAACACCGCGCACGCCTCGTAAAGCGCCATCCCCACGATCATCCTCACTCGCGCAGGCGCGGTGGTGAGCATGCGCGGAAGAATCCCCGCGACGATGAAGACCATCACCGCCAGCCCATAGAGGACGAGCACGATCGGATCTTTGACCGAAGCATCGAACGGCTGCTCCGCCTGCCCCGCCACCGTGAACGCAATGAAGGCGTAAATGCCCGTACTGAAGGCAATCGCGATCCAGATGAGTTTGGATGGGCTCATGAGGACGATTGTACGGCCTGTGTGGAGTGCGGCGACCTCAGTCGCCGCTTTCACTCCGCGTCGGTAAAAGAGGAAAAGCGGCGACTCGCGTCGCCGCACTCCAAAGGGTTACTCGAACTTCACGTTCCTCACGTAATGACACGTATACCCACCCGGATTCTTCACCAGGTAATCCTGGTGGTATCCCTCGGCCGTCCACCATTCTTTGGCGGGCACGATTTCCGTGACCACGGGCCGTTTCCACGCGCCTGACTTGTCGACCTTCGCCTTCACGCGCTCTGCAGCCTGACGCTGTTCGTCGTCGTGATAGAAGATCGCCGAGCGGTACGACGTCCCCATGTCATTCCCCTGACGATTGAGCGTCGTCGGGTCATGCATCTTGAAGAAGAACTCTAGAATGTCCTCATACGAGATCTTCGACGGGTCGTACGTGATCTTGACCGCTTCCGCGTGCCCTTCGTGATTCTGGTACGTCGCATTGGCGACATTGCCGCCGGTATAGCCGACTTCCGTGTCGATCACGCCCGGCAGTTTGCGGATCAGATCCTCGACGCCCCAGAAGCAGCCGCCCGCGAGCGTGGCCACCTTCAGCTTCGATGCGTCCGGCGCAGGCTGCTTGTCGAACAATTTCCTGTACTGGCCATACCCCTCGGCCTCGAGCTGCGCGACCGGGATGAAGCGCATCGACGCGGAGTTCATGCAATAGCGCAGACCGGTCGGTGCGGGGCCGTCATCGAACACGTGGCCGAGGTGCGAGTCGGCGTGTTTCGAGCGGACTTCGGTGCGGACCATGAAGAACTTGCGGTCCTTCTTTTCACTGATGTTCTCCGGCGCCAGCGGACGGGTGAAGCTCGGCCAGCCGGTGCCCGACTCGAACTTGTCGATCGACGAGAACAGCGGCTCGCCGGAGACGACGTCGACATAGATGCCGTCCTCGTGATTGTCCCAATACTCGTTGCGGAACGGCGGCTCCGTTCCTTCGTGCTGCGTCACGTCGTACTGGAGGGAAGTGAGCTTCTTCTTGAGCTCAGCGTCGGACGGTTTGTTGTACTGCGTCATCGATCCCCCTTTGGCTACTGTGGTCGGCGCCGCCGCGGCGGCCATGGTCGCGGCCGGCTGCGACTGCGCGCCGCACCCGGAGAGGATTACCAGAATGGTGGAAAGGAATACCAGTGTTCGTTGCGCCACCGCGTTGCCTCCTGTGTTGTGCCTGATGAAACGAGGCAGAAGGCGGTGATATTCGACGCGCGGGAATCGCTGACCGAATGGTGACGGGAGGGGCGGCCGCGTGTCATCCCGAGCGAAGTCGAGGGATCCCCTCCCCACAGGCAACACTCCGCTCCGTCTGCAGGGGATCCTCGACTACGCTCGGAATGACGCGAGGCCGCGATCCCAACTAACCGTGGCTCGCCGAACGCCGCTTTCTCGCGCCCTGCAAAACCGTAATGACCACAGACGCGCTCGACGCATGGCCGCAGCCATTGTCGACCCGCGCCCAGTACTGCGTCGTCACCTCCGGCGCCACAATGACCTGCGCACCTGCGCCCAGCGGCTGAGAACGGTCGCCGCGCGCGCCCACATACCACTGATAAACGAGCGGAGCCGTACCGTTCGCAGTCAATGAAAGCGTCACCGGCGTCCCGCGCGTAATGGCCGCGCTCTGACTCTGCGACGTAATGACCGGATCGCTGCACGCCGGCGGCGGACCATCGCCATAAACCGCCGCGGCCGCACGCTTGTCCCACGCCTGCAGATGTCCGTCGCGATTGCAGAGCACGACCGCGCACATCACTGCGTCCGCCGTGCAATCGAGTGCCGAACTGCACGGCTTTTCGCTGCCGTCGCGATCCGAGTGCCGGATGCCGAGGGTGTGGCCGAGCTCGTGCGTCATGACGGTGTTGAAACAGGAGGCAGCCGCGTCGAACGGATTGAACACCACATCCGCCTCGGTGATCGCGGTGAAGGTCTCCCCGCCAAACGTGTATTGCTCCTCCCCCCACGCCCCGCCGCTCGCGGCCGCACTGCCGGAGACGTCATCGTTCGGATCGCCGAACAGAATGGCGTTGATGCCGTCCTCTTTCGTGAAACCCGCAGTTGCCGCATTGTTGCGGCCTGCAATGCGATAGTCGATCTCCGACGCGGTGTTGTTCCACTCCGTGGCACCGCGCTGCGCGGCGGCCATGCCGTCATAAGCGGCACCTTCATTGCCCGCCAGCACGAACGCCACAGTGGGAACTCGCCAGCGATACGCCCCTTCGAGCAGATAGCCGGCCCGCGTATAGCCGGGCGTCGACGAAGTCTCTATGACGCGTTCCGGCGCGGCGAAATACGTCTCTTCCGGCGGAATCCGCTGCGCCACAATGCCGCGGACATAATCGAGAAACTGCTGCTGATTGCGCGGCCGCTCGCGATGCGGCTCGAGATTCGGATCGAATCCTTCGATGCCATCGCGGCGCGCGATTTTCCCGTCGAGCACGAACCGGCCTAACGACATCCCGAAGGTCGATTCATTTTCGGTGAAGACGAGATAGCGCACGCCCGGCTCATACGACGGCGACCCCGGCACAATGAGCGATTTGCGATCGACTTTTCCGCCACGCTCGGTGAGAACGATCTGCTGCCCCGCTTTGCGCGAGCCTTTGAGCACTTCTTCAATGCGCAGCGTGTACTCGGTCGCAATGCCGCCGCGCTCGGTGCGCTGCGCGAGCGAGGTCACGCCCGTGGCGATGACGATGTCGTCCGCACGCTGAATCAGCTCCGCATCGCGCGGCACGAAATAGGTCGCAGCGCGGACGAACGGAGCGATCAAAAGGGTTACCAGGAGCACGAGAAGCGGACGCATCGGAACGAAAATAACATGCGAACTGTTGTCTTTGTTCTCATGAAACGACGTCCCATTCGTGCCATCGCGATGGCCTCCCAGACGAAGCTGGCGATGATGTCGCTGGTCTGGCTGGCGCTGTTCACCTACGCCGGCCGCCCCCTTCTCGCCGGCGCCGCCGCGGCCGGACTGGCCCCATTTACCGCATGGCTCGGCCTGCTCGCGCTCGCCGCCATTCCTGCCTTCACCCTGTTCACCCGCCGCGCGCAACTCGCCGGCTACACCATCCTCGGCATCTTCTCCACGTTGCTCGTGCTCGTGATCGCCGGCGATGTGATCCGCGCGCTTTACGCGTTCGCACGCTGGTCATTCCAGCAGAGCACCTGGCCTTCCCTCGATCCGCGCACGGTCAGCCTCACGGTCCTTGGCGCGTCGGCCGCGCTCTCGGTGATCGGCCTCGCCCAGGCGCGCTATCCGCGCATCCGCCGCGTCGCCATCCCCATCGAAAACCTTCCGCCGGAGCTGGAGGGCTATCGCATCGTGCAATGGAGCGACGTTCACATCGGCCGCGCCATTCAGCGTAAATTCGTACAGGCTCTGGTCGAACGCACGAATGCCCTCAAGGCGGATGCAGTCGCAATCACTGGCGATTTCGTCGACAGTGCATACGAGGATTCGCGCGAGCACATCGAGCCGCTCCGCGAGCTGCGCGCCCGCGACGGCGCGTTCTATGTGACCGGCAATCACGAGTATTACTGGCGCGCCAGCGAATGGATCCCGGCTCTGCAGAAGGTGGGGCTCGATTTCCTGAAGAACGAGCATCGCGTGATCGTTCGCGGCACCGCCCGTTTAGTCATGGCCGGCGTCACAGACCCGGTCGGCCGCTACACGCACAAGCAGGACGCAGATCGCGCCCTCGCCGGCGCTCCCGACCGCGCGATCAAGGTGCTGCTCTCGCACCGCCCCCAGACCGCCACCGCCGCCAACCGCCTGGGGGTCCACCTCCAGCTCTCCGGACATACGCACGGCGGGCAGTTCTTCCCGTTCAACCTCATCATCAAAAGGTTCCAGCCGATCGTCGCCGGCCTGCACCGCGTCGGCCAGACCTGGTTGTACGTGAACCGCGGCACCGGCTACTGGGGTCCGCCGACGCGTCTGGCTGTTGGCGGCGAGATCACTCTGATTACGCTCACCAGGTGAGAGACGACGGGAGGCCTCCGGCGGCCGGGGCCGCGGGCCCCGGACCCCGCTGGCA
>JALYOB010000235.1 GCA_030857085.1 Acidobacteriota bacterium
GTTGCCTGTCTGGCCGACGATTCGACGGTGTCGGTCGCGCACGAGGATCATGCGGGCGGCGCGGTCGCCGCGGAAGGCGAGCTTCACCTTCTCGCCGATGGACATGAAACTGATGCGCGTCCAGAGAGAGGCCTTTTCGTCGTCCGCCTTTTCCGACTCGGTCAATTGCACGAGCGTCGGCGGCGCATCCTGCGGCTGCTCTTCTGCCTTCTCGAGCAGGTCGGCGATCGCGTCGAGTGGAAGCGAGAGGTCTTCCGCCTCTTCCTTCTCCTGCTGAATGCGCGCTTTCTTCTCGAAGAACTCTTCCTTTGTTTCGAGAGCGCGCCGGCGGACGTCAGGCGAGAGCTGCGGATTGTCGAGCAGCGCGTCGAGAATCGCGGGCGCGCGGAGGATGCGCGCCTGATTGATGACGATGACTTCCTGCACGCGCGCCTCGGCATGCGCGGCGAGCTCCGCGACCGCCTCGTCGGTGACGGCACGATTGCGGATCAGCGCCTCGAGCACGAGCGTGTCGGTCGTGAAGTCGAGGAGCCGGATCAGATGCTCCTGCGCGATCGTCTCGTTCGCGGCGTACTCGAAAAGGGCACGCGTCGGAATCTCGGAGCCGAGCGATGCCCGAGCGAGGCCGGCGATCTCTTCGTCTTCGTATTTGACGAGGTAGACCAGGATCGTGATCAGGTCTTCCTGCGCGAGCGGGAGAAAGCCGCGGGCGATCGTGGCGACGATGTCGCGCGGATACGCGCCCGATTCGATCAGGCCGATGACGGCGCTGGCAGTCAGTTCACCGGGGGAAGTCGCGCTCATGGCTGCGTCTGGGGAGGTGCGGGAGGCTGAGCGGGATTCGCGCGGAGCTGCTGGAGTGCCTGACGATCGAGCACGCGGTTTTTCACCACTTCGCCGTCCGCGCCTAACGGCGGCATGACGACGTCATTGAACGTCAGACGCAACCCCGCCGCGTTGCCGATGTTCCGAAAGCGGAAAGCATCCGTGGCCTCGAACGTGCGGCGATCGCCTTTCACCAGCTCGTCGCTGACCACCGTTTTGCCGTCGGCTTCGAGGACCACCCAGGCATTGGCGACCACGTCGACGACGAGGCGCAGTTTCGAATCATCGGAAGTCGGTTTCGGAATCGCCGCGGCTGCAGCCGGTGCAGCTTTCGTTGCGACAGGAACCGTCTGCGGATCTTCGGCGACGTCACCGCGGCTGCGATGCTGCACTGCCCACCACGCCACCGCGCCTAACGCGGCGGCAATGATCACGATCGCGATCAGATTGCGATTGACGCGCGTATACGCCGGCGGAATGCCGCGCTTCGGCCGCGGGCGCGGAGCGATGTCGCGCACCGGCGTCTGCGGGTATTTCGTGATCTGCGGCGGCTTCTCGATCCGATCGTCATTCGACGCCGCGAAGTTGTAGCGATTGACCATCTCCTCGGCATTGAGGCCGAGGTAGTTGGCGTAGGAGCGAACGAACCCGCGGGTGAAAACGGGCGCGGGCAACGTGTGATGATCGTTGCGCTCGAGCGCCTCGAGGTGGCGCTTGCTGACCTTGGTCGCGTCGGAGATTTCCTTGAGAGAAATGCCGCGAATCTCACGCTCGCGGCGCAGCTCCTCGCCGAACGAGGCCAGCTCCGACGCGCCTCCCTGCGCCTGCGGCTCCTGGTCAGGCATCGGCGGCATTGTAGAGTCAATCCTGCCGCAGGACGGCCGAAAATTCGTCGGGACGAAGACGCTCGATGCAGCGGCGCACGTACACCGTCGTATCGGGATGCGAGTGGATGCGGCGCAGATCGCCGCGCGAGAGATGCCTCAGCTGCGATGCCGCTGCCGACCGGGGCGTCATCGGATTCATCGCGAGCGCCTTGCGGATCGCATAGCGGTACGACCAGCGCGTGTCCTGCGCGAGGAGCAGCAGCTGCTCGGGCGTGGCGCGATCGGAGTTCGCGAGCACGACCAGATCTTCCTCGCGCAGCCGCTTGTTCACGAGCACGGCCGCGAACACCTTCGGATGGGGGTCATAGAGAAAGACGTTGATGAGCGCCTGACTGCAGCGGCGTGCGGAGGCAACGCGGTCGCCGATGGTGAGGTTCTCGACGCGGATCAGCAGCTGGGTGTCGATCGCGCGGCGCACCGGCGCCGGGACCTGCACGTCGATCGAGAGCGCGAGCAGATCGAACCAGTAGAGATAGTGGACGAGCTTGACCGCGTGCGCGAGCGGCGTCTGCCGGTGGGCGACCAGCTTGACGCGCACGGCGTAATAGCCGGTCAGACGCGCGGTCTGGGCGATCCTGTTGACGATCGACGTGGTGACGTTGGCGTTCTCGAGAATCGCCAGAACTTCGTCCTCGCTGAGAACCGTCACGTTCTCGGCGACGAACGCGGTCAGCCGTTCCCGGTCTGCCCGTTTCAGTTCTTGTATACTCCCCGCGCCGTTCATCGAAGCCCCAAACAGCGGTGCCCCGCAGTCGCATGCCCGCCATAGAAAATTCACCTTCCCTGGCGCCGCCTCTCGTCGCGCAGCCTGCAGCCGAGCTCTCGTGGCCCTCGCGCGCGATCGCATATGTGACGATCGCCTTCCTCGCGATCGTGCCGTTGATCTTCTCGCCCGGGATGGACGACCGGATGGTCATCAGCAAGGAAACCGCGTTTCGCGCACACGCGATTCTTGCGGCATTTCTGGCGGTGGTGGCGATTGCATTCGGTGCGACGGCACGCATGCGAGCGATGGCGCGGCAGCGGACGCTGCTGATCGCGATCGGCGCGGCATTCGTCTGGACGCTGCTCGCCGCCGCGCTGTCGACGAACCGGATGCTGAGCATGCACAGCCTCGTGCCGGTGACCTGCTCGCTGCTGCTCTTTCTTGCGGTCTGGTACGCGGCGCCGCGAACGCCGCTGATCGCGCTGGACATCCTCGTGCCGGTGGTCATCGCGAACACGGTGCTGGTGACGTTGCAGGAGTATGAGATCTGGCAGCCGTTCGCGATGCCGGAGCTCGTGCAGCGGCATCTCACCGCGACCGGCTTCATCGGCAATCCGAACGTCGTCGGCTCCTATCTCGCCCTGGCTGCGATCATTCTCGGCGTCGCGGCGTACGCACTGCGTGGCCTGCGCCGCTGGATCTATGTCCTCGGCATGCTCGTCGCGATCGGCGGCGTGCTGGTCTCCCAGACCAGAACCGCATTCATCGTCGTCGTGGCCGGCGCAGCATTGTGGGCGCGGGCGTGGTCGTTCAAACGCGCGGTGACGATTCTCGTCCTCGCCGCGGTGCTGATCGGCGCCGCCGCGGCACTCGAGCTTCCCATCCTGCAGACCTTGCGCGCCGTGCCCTCGCAGCTCGCCGCCGGACAATGGTCGGCCGCGTTTTCCGAACGCACCTCCGCCTACTTTGCCGCGATCGAGATGTTCCGCTCGCGCCCGCTCACAGGCGTCGGACCCGGCACGTACGGCTTTCAATACATGCCGTACCGCGTCCGCGCGCAGGAGCGTTACCCGGGCGTAGCGGAAGGGAGCGGCACGAATTTCGGCGACGCGCACAATGACCACCTGCAGTTCCTCGCGGAAGTCGGACTGCCCGGCTACGTGGCCATCGTGGCCATCGGCCTCCTGCTCGCGCTCGGAGTGCTTCGCCGCCCGCGCGAGGCAGCATCGACTCCGCGTCATCGCGTTGCCCGCGCGCTCGTGATTCCGCTCCTCGGCGGCGTCGCGGTGTTGTGCCTCGCGCAGTTTCCCTTCCAGATTGCGGTCACGCGTCACCTCATCGTGACGATGGCCGCTCTCATTGCGGGCTGGAGCGAGTCGTGAGACCGGCCGCGCGTGTGGCGATCGTCGCCGTCGCCGGCATTGCGGCGCTTGTCGCGCTATACCGCTGGGTGTACGTCCCGAACTCCTGCAATGCCCAGCTGACGTACGTCACGAACCACTCCCTGTCGACCGACGACGTGCAGGACCAGCTCGTGGCCGTTCGTGCCGCCCAGGAGAATCTCGCCATCCTGGCCACGCTCGCGGAGCGCTGCCCCACCGACGTCCGCGTCCCCATGCTGCAGGCCTTCAATCAACACGTCCTCGGCCATCGCGAAGAAGCCATCGCCAGCTATCGCCGCGCGCTGCACTTTCAGAACCGTCCCGAAATCTACGTCGCCATCGGCGACATGTATTTCGAGCTCGGCCGGCTCGACGACGCGCTCGAAAACTACACCCATGCCGTGCGCTACAGCACCACCGCCGCGAGCATGATCGTCTCCGACGAAATGCGCCAGGAGACGATGGAGCGCGTGCGTGGAAAGCGCTGAGCGCCCTCTGCGCATCGCACGCATCATCGCGCGGCTCAACGTCGGCGGACCGACGCGGCACGTGGTCTGGCTCACCGCGGCATTACAGCCGCCGGAATTCGAGTCGACGCTCATCACCGGCACGGTGCCACCGGGCGAAGACGACATGAACGACTTTGCGCACGAGCATGGCGTCACGCCGGTTTACATCAAGGAGATGAGCCGCGAGATCTCGCCGCGCGACGTGGTGACGATCTGGAAGCTCTTCCGCTACTTCCGCAAGCTCCGTCCCGACATCGTGCATACGCACACCGCCAAGGCGGGAGCGGCCGGACGCACGGCAGGCTTTCTCTATCGCTGGCTCACGCCGGGGACGCTGATCGGCCGTCCGCGCCGCGTGCGGTTCGTGCACACGTACCACGGCCACGTCTTTCACAGCTATTACGGCCGCTTGAAAACGCGCCTGTTTCTGGCGATCGAGAAGACGCTCGCGCGGCTGACCGATGCGATCGTGGTGATCAGCGAGCAGCAGCGCCGTGAGATTCACGAGACGTTCGGCGTCGGCCGCGCGAAACAGTTCCGCGTCGTGCCGTTGGGTCTCGATCTGAGCGCGGTTCAGAACGTCACCCGCGATCGCGAAGCCCGCGCGCGCCTCGGCATCAGCGACGAGATCGTGGTCGCGATCGTCGGGCGCCTCGCGCCGATCAAAAACCACGAGCTCTTTCTGCGCGTTGCTGCCGCGATTGCACCGTCGCATCCGCGCGTGCGCTTCGTCGTCTATGGCGACGGCAGCGATCGCGCGGCGCTCGAAGCGCGAGCGGCAGAACTGCAGCTCGGAGATCGGGTCGTGTTCGCAGGCACGCGTGCCGCGGGCGAGATTTACGCGAGCATCGACATCGCCGCGCTGACCTCGCTCAACGAGGGAACGCCGCTCTCGCTCATCGAGGCGCTGGCGAGCGGCATCCCGTGTGTCAGCACGGCCGTCGGCGGCGTGGTGGACGTTCTCGGCGCGCCGGAGTCGCTCGGAAGCGAGGGCGATGCGACGTACGAGATTCGCGAGCGCGGCATCACCGCCGCGTCGAATGATGCTGCGGGACTGGCGGCGGGACTGCGCCGTCTTCTCGCCGACGACGCGTTGCGGGGCACGTTCCGCGCGCGCGGCCCCGAATTCGCGAAAGCGGTTTATGCGAAAGAACGTCTGGTGGTGGATATAATCCGCCTCTACCGCGAGCTCCGAGCTGAGCTACGGAGCTAAAGTTTCGGGAGCCCGACGTCTCGTTGCGGCCCGTCCCACAGGAGCCTTTCAATTGCGAGTTCTCATCACCGGCGGTGCCGGCTTCATCGGATCACATCTCTCCGACGCCTATCTCGAGCGCGGCGATGAAGTCTTCATCATCGATGACCTCTCCACGGGCAGCATCCGGAACATCGAGCACCTGAAGAAGCACCCCCGCTTCCACTACACGATCGATTCGGTGCAGAACTACCCCGTTCTCGCCGAACTGGTCGATACGTGCGACGTGGTCTTCCACTTGGCGGCCGCGGTCGGCGTGAAGCTGATCGTCGAGAGCCCGGTGCGCACGATCGAGACGAATGTGCGCGGCACGGAGATCGTCCTCGACGCGGCGAACAAGAAGAAAAAGCGGGTCCTGGTCGCCTCGACTTCCGAGGTGTATGGACTGAGCGAACAGGTTCCGTTCCGTGAGGATGGCAACCTGGTCATGGGCGCGACGACCAAAGGCCGCTGGAGCTACGCCTGCTCGAAAGCGATCGACGAATTTCTCGCCCTCGCCTACTGGCGCGAGAAGAAACTCCCCACGATCGTGGTGCGCCTCTTCAATACCGTCGGGCCGCGCCAGACCGGCCAGTACGGCATGGTCATCCCGACGCTGGTGAAGCAGGCACTGTCGGGACGTCCGCTCACCGTGTATGGCGACGGCAAGCAGACCCGCTGCTTCGGCTTCGTCGGCGACGTGGTCGGCGCGCTCGTCAAGCTGATGGATCACGAAGATTCGGTCGGTCACGTCTTCAACATCGGCTCGAACGAAGAAGTCTCGATCGCCCAGCTCGCCCAGCGCATCAAAGACCTCACCCAGTCCGAGTCCGAGATCGTCTACATCCCCTACAGCGAGGCCTACGAAGAAGGCTTCGAAGACATGCCCCGCCGCGTCCCCGACATCACCAAGATCGCCAACCTGGTGGGCTTCGAGCCGAAAACGAAGCTCGATGGGATTCTGCGTGAGGTCATTGGGTATCACTCGGTGAGTCTGTAAGCGGTTGGTTGGTTGTCCGTTGTCCGTTGAAGGTGGCGCTGGGCGTTAGGCGTTTGGGGTGCTCTGCAAAGAACACGAGCTCCCCAAGCGCCCAAAGCCTAACGCCCAACGCCCCCTCACCCTGAACGGACAACGAACAACGGACAACCACAAAATCGCCCCGCCCGCTTGCTTCTTCGGATAAAAACGAATAACTTTACGCCTCAAACCGAAGTGCAATCAGGTTCTACGTTCGCGCGATGAGTATCTCCACGCCAGTGACGACTGCGATTGCGGCCTTCCTGCTGGCGGCCGTGACGACTCCGCTCGTGCGAGCGTTCGCACGGCGCATCGGCGCTGTGGCCGCGCCGAAGAAAGACCGCTGGCACCAGAAGCCCACCGCCATGATTGGCGGCGTGGCGATCTTCATCGCCGTCATCGCGGTCGTCATCGCCATCGTCTGTCTCTTATACACATCTCCG
>JALYOB010000236.1 GCA_030857085.1 Acidobacteriota bacterium
CCCCACTCCAGACTACTCGTCGAGCAATTGCTCGACCGCGGACGCGACCTGCTCGGGCACGGTGCCGTCGGTGGCGTCGTAGTAGCCGCGGATCACGCCGTTCTTGTCGGCCACCGCGAACTTCGAGCTGTGCAGCAGCGGATCGCCCCCCGGTCCCGGATCGCCGGCCGCGAGCTTGAAGCCCTGCACGCTCACCTTCACGATCTCGTCGCGCTGGCCGGTGAGAAACGTCCAGCGCGGATCGTTGCGCATGCGCTGCGCGTACGCGGCGAGCGTCGCCGGCGTGTCGCGCGTGGGATCGACGCTGATCGAAACGAAACGCACCGGCGCGCTCTTGTCGATCTTCGGCGTCAGCGCCCTCATGTTGTTGGTCATGATCGGGCACGTGCCGGTGCAGTTGGTGAAGATGAAGTCGTAAACCGTGACGCTCCCCTTCATCGCCGCGAGGCTGACGGACTTGCCGCTTTCATCGACGAGCTGCGCATCCGGAACGGGAAAGAGCTGCGGAAGCTGCGGCTTCGGCTGACACGCGGCCAGCGTCGCCAGCGCGATCGCGAGCAGGATCTTACGAGCGCGCATTGACGACCAGGAGCAGCATCACGGTCAGCAGGTAGAGGTTCGAGATCATGAACACGCTGCGCGCGTTGCGGGTGTTGCGGTCGAACGAGAAGCGAATCGTGGAGGCAAGCAGCGCGATGCCGGAGAGGAGCGCGCCGATGAAGTAGACGATGCCGGTCAGGCCGAAGATCGTCGGGGCGAGGCTGATCGGAAGGAGGGCGAGCGTGTAGAAGATCGCCTGCCGCGCCACCGACGCGCCGTTTTCATCGCGCACCGCCAGCATGGCGAAACCGCCACGCGCGTAGTCCTCGCGATAGAGCCAGCTGATGGCCATGAAGTGCGGCAGCTGCCACAGAAAGAGAATCCCGAACGCGATCCAGCCGCCTAAGGCCAAATGATTCGTAGCCGCGGTCCAGCCCATGAGCGGCGGCACCGCGCCGGGAATTGCACCGATGAGCGTGCAGATGGTCGAAACGCGCTTGAGCGGCGTGTAGACGAAGATGTAGCTCGTGAGGGTGAACGCTCCCAACGCAGCGGTGAGCCAGTTGACGGCCACACCGAGATAGAGCGTGCCGAGGATCGCGATGCCGGAGGAAAACACGAGCGCGGCGCGCGGCGAGATGCGACCGGCCGGCAGCGGACGCGTGCGGGTGCGCTGCATTTTCGCGTCGTGCTCGCGCTCGACGTACTGATTGAGCGCATTCGTTCCCGCCGCGACGAGCGCGGTGCCCGCGAGCGCGTGCAGCATCAGCAGCGGATCGACGTGCTCGCTCGCGAACAGAAAGCCGGCTGCGGTGGTGATGAGCACCATCAGCACGATCCGCGACTTCGAGAGCTCGAGATAGTCGCGCGTGAGCGAGGCGGCACGCGGCCGCGTTTCGACAGCGATCGAGGTCAAGCGGTCACCTCGATGAGAGGCGCGTGCCGCGCTTCCCTGCGCCAGGCGAGCGTACGGGCGGAAAGCGTCAGCACGACCGACAGCGCGAGCGTGAACGCGCCCGTCATCACGTGCAGGCTGGTGATGTGCGGCTGCTTGCCGCTCCAGATCACGTAGCCGCCGAGCGTCACCTGCGCCGCAACGACCGCGAGCAGGATGTGCGCAATGCCGCGCAGAGGATGATTGCTGTCATACCGCAGCAGGCGCACGGCCATCGCGATCACCATCGCCGCGACGACGAAGCCGCCCGCGCGGTGAACGAACGCGGCCACGATTTCTTTCGAGACAAAGTTCGGAACGACGCGCCCGAACGACAGCGGAAAGTCAGGAATCGCCAGTCCCGCGCCGAGGTGGCGGAGGACTGCGCCGGCGAGAATCTGCAGGTACACCACGGCGGTGAGCAGCCACGCCATCCCCACGGGCGCATCCCCCTTCTCCATCGTCTGCAGCGAGCCGTACCAGCGCGAGGTGAAGAAGGCGATGGAGACGTTGATGCAGAAGAAGATCTCCGCCAGCGCGGCGTGGGAGATGGAGACTGATTTCGGGAGAAGCAGCAGAACCGTCAGTCCGCCCAGCAGTCCCTGCGCAATGACGGCAGCGAGCGAGAGCCAGCCGAGCTTGCGCACGAAGCGCTTCGGCTCGGCGAACTGCAGCCAGAGAGCCTGAACGATGGTGAGGAAGCCGACCGTCGATGCGAACAGGCGGTGAAAGTGCTCGTAGTAGATGTTCGCGATCCACTTGCTGTAGGGGAACGTGAACATGTTGTGGCCGTAGGTGGTCGGCCAGTCAGGAACGGAAAGGCCGGAGCCGGTCGAGGTGACCATCGCTCCCGCGAAGATGAGAAACAGGGTGGCGGCCGCGACGAACTTCGTAAAGCGCCGCAGACCGGCCGGAGTGGGCTCGGTGTAGTGACGAATGCGGAGGTTGTTGGCTTCGATGGCTGACTTCATTCGTTTGACCGGAGGCAGTATGCAGGAGAGGCGCGCGGGAGAGAACCCCCGCGCCATCCTTCCCTATCGCCTGCGCGGCGCGCGCTATTCCGAGAGGGTGGCCGAGACCGGTTGCTGTTCTGCCATCCACTTGTCGAAATCGGCTTTCGTGTGGACCTGGAACTGCCCTCTCATCCGGTAATGGCCGAGGCCGCAGAGCTGCGCGCAGGCGATCTCCCACGTCTCCAGCCCGCTCACCTTCAGCGGCTTGAAGTGCACCGGCACCTGCATCCCGGGGATCGCGTCCTGCTTCACCCGCATGTACGGCAGGAAGAAGCTGTGGATGACGTCCTTCGAGGTGATGCGGATGTTGATGGGACGGTTCACCTGCATGTGCAGCTGATTGAGGCTGACGACGTCGTCTTTCGCGTTCGGATCGCTGACGTCGAGCCCGACGGGATTCGAGGAGGTGACGTGACGAACGTCAGTGCGTCCGAAGCGGCCGTCCGCACCCGGATAGTGGATGTTCCACGCGAACTGTTCCGCCACCACCCGAACCTGCAGCGCATCCCGCTCTTCGGTCTTCGGGGCTTTGGTCCAGCGCGACCACGCGGGGATGGAGATGCCGAACAGGAGCACGCACTCGACCACGAACACGGCGATCTCGGCCCACTTCGAGGCGTGGGACTTGGTGCCGTGATAGACCGCCGTCGGATGCTTCGACTTCCGGAAGCGCACGAGCATGAAGACGAAGAGCAGTCCCCAGCCGATGAAGAGGATGAGCATCAGCCAGTGGACGTAGGCGCTCAACTGGTCGAGCGCCGGACCATGCTCGGAGTAATCGGGCGGCATGTACTGAGCGAGGAATTCCCTCATGAATGCGGTCCCCCTTCGATCACGCGAAGCGATTCGCGAAAGCGCTGTTGTGCGCGCGCGCGGCGCCAGAAACTCCAGAACAAGGCTACGAACCCAATCTGCACGAACCCCACGAGCCCGAGCAGCACCCAGATCCCATTGTTGACCCCCTTCACCATCGGCTCATCCGGCGAACCCCAGCAGACGGGGCAGGCCAGGAGGGTGCGGGTGGCGAGGAGGGTGATCGATACAGCGAGGTAGCGAGTGGCGACCCACGTTGCCCGTTGCCAGTTGCCGGTTGCCGCGCAGCTCGTTTCCTGGACGCCAGTTGCTGGCGAGAGCTGCGGCTCAGGCGACAAGCTGCGTGGCAACAGGTAACTGACCACGGGCAACCCGTTCACGGCAGCTCCTTCAACTTCGCGTACGCCTTCTTCCCATAAATCACCAGTCCCACTGCCGTGGCGAGAAACAGCAGGCCGAGGGCTAATGCGGGCGCGCTCTGGGAACGTGCGTACGCGGCGATGCCCCACAGTGCGATGTAGATGGACAACGCGACGGTGACGATCACGAACACGATATGGAAGGCGCGCAGGGACATGGGTTCCTTTGGGTCAGTGACTGCCGTGGCTCGTGCCGTGATCCGCTGACGGCAGCGGCGGTCCCGGTTTGGAGGCATTGAGATCGTAGCCGGGCCACACTTTTTCCGCGTTGTCGCGCTGGTGCCAGGGGCCCCAGAGCAGCATGCCGAAGAAAAACACCGTAATGGCGAGCACGGCGTAGAGCAGTTTTCTCTCGGAGAGAAGATGCATGAAGAAGGCCGCGACGAGCGAGGCCTTGATCGTGGCGACGGCGAGTGCGAGCGTAATGGCCTGCCAGCGCGGCAGGTGAAACTGCGCGATGGCCACCGTGACGATGGTGAGGCAGGCAAGTGCGCCGAATACCATCAGATAACGGCGAATCTCCTTGCGGATCGCCTCCGGACTATTGTCGTGTCCGTGATGCCCATGCGTCGGATGCTCGTGCTCGCCGAGCGGCTCGTGGCCCGGTCCCCCCGCGTGTTGCGAGGGATTGCCTTGCGGGGTCCCGTGACTCAATGCGGTGTCGGTCATCGCACGCTCCTACAGGAGATACAGAATCGGGAAAAGGAAGATCCAGACCAGATCGACGAAGTGCCAGTACAGCCCGGTCACTTCGACGCGATTCGTGAACTGATCGCGCTTCGTCGCATACCACTTGTCCGCGGTCAGCAGCAGATACGCGAACACGACCATCCCGCCCAACACGTGCAATCCGTGCAGGCCGGTCATCACAAAGTAGGTCGCGAAGAAGTTGTTGGTCGAGGGATAGTGATGATGCTGGAACTTGGTCGCATATTCGATGCTCTTGATGACCATGAAGCCCATGCCACAGAGCAGCGTAATGCCGAGAAAGATCTTCCCTTTGCGCAGATTGCCGAGGCGGAGGTTCGCCCACGCGAGGACGACGGTGACGGACGAGCCGATGAGCACGAACGTATTGAGCGTCGCGAGCGGGATGTTCAGTTCCTGCCAGCCATGCGGCCAGACCGGTGCGCTGGTCCGCAACAAGATCAACGTCGAAAACAAAGCCCCGAACAGCATCACCTCGGACGCCAGGAAGAGCCAGATTCCGAGCTTTCCGTTGTACATGCCCGTATCGGGCCGAGCATGTACGGTGAACGGGATTTCGATCTCATGCGAATGCGCCGCATGCGCGTCGCCGTGCACTGTCAGAGCATGTCCGTCCATCAGATCTCCTTCTGCGCGACCGCGCCCGCGGCGAGCATTCCGCCGCCGGTGACCGGCGTCAGCGTCAAATCGGTGTCAGGCATGTGCTGCGGCAGAAAATCGGCCGCGTGATATCCGGGGACGCTGTATTCGTACGGTCCGCGATAGACGACCGGCAGCACGGCGAAATTGCCGTGCGCGAGCGGGGGCGAAGTGGTGGCCGCCCATTCAATGGTGGTCGCATCCCACACGTTCGAGCCGACGCGCTGCCCTTTGAAGATGCTGTAGAAGAAGTTGATGATGAACGGCACCTGCGACGCGAGGAGGCAGAACGCCGAAATGGACATGAACACGTTCGTGTGCAGCACCGGTCTCGCGTGCGCGTACTGTGCGCCGCCGTCATAAAGGCGCCGTGAGACGCCCGCCAGTCCCTGAATGAACATCGGCGCAAAGATGCCGTTGATGAAGACGAGCGAGGTCCAGAAGTGCACCTTGCCCCAGAATTCGTTCATCTGACGGCCGGTCGCTTTCGGGAACCAGAAGTAAATGCCCGCGAACATCGCGAAGATCGTCCCCGGCGCGACGACATAGTGGAAGTGGCCGATGACGTAATAGGTGTCGTGAAGGTGAATGTCCGATGCGGCAAGGCCGAGGGGCAGTCCCGTCAATCCGCCGATACCGAACATCGGGAGGAACGCGAGCGCGAACAGCATCGGGACATTGAAGCGAATCGAGCCGCCCCACAGTGAAATGATCAACGCCGTCAGGATGATGACCGACGGAATCGAAATGATCATGGTGGTGGTCTGGAAAAACGCGCTGATCGCGGTGCCCATACCGGTCATGAACATGTGGTGCGCCCACACGACGAAGCTCATGAACCCGAGGAAGACACCGGCGCCGACGAGCGAGCGATACCCCCACAGCGGCTTGCGGGTGTTGTTCGCAATGATCTCGGAAATGATCCCCATTGCCGGCAGGATCAACACATAAACCTCGGGGTGCGCGAGGAACCAGAAGAGATGCTGCCAGAGCAGCGGATTGCCTCCGCCGGCATTGGCGAGCGCCGTGCCGCTGACCACGAGACCGCTCGGCATGAAGAAGCTCGTGCCGGCCACGCGATCCATCAGCTGCAATACGGCCGCGGCTTCGAGCGGCGGAAATGCGAGCAGGAGGAGGAACGACGTGATGAGCTGCGCCCAGACGAAGAACGGCAGACGCATGAACGTCAGCCCCTTCGCGCGCAACTGGAAGATGGTCACAATGAAATTACACGAGCCGAGCAGCGACGACGTGATCAGGAAGATCATGCCGAGGATCCAGATCGTCTGCCCGTGTGTGGCGATGATCGAGAGCGGCGGATAGGAAGTCCAGCCCGAATTCGGTGCGCCGCCCGGAGCGAGGAAGCTCGAGAGCATCAGCAGGCCGCCCGGCAGATAAAGCCAGTAGCTCATCATGTTGAGCTTCGGGAAGGCCATGTCGGGCGCGCCGATCTGTAATGGGACGAGGTAATTGCCGAACGCGCCGACTGCGAGCGGCACAATGGCCAGGAAGACCATGACCGTGCCGTGCATTGCGCCGAGCTGGTTATAAAACTCGGGGAGCATCACGCCGCCCGGCGCATTGGACTGCCCCATGATTTTCGCGAGCAGGCCGGGGAACGGTTTTCCGGGCCATGCGAGCTGATAGCGCATCAGCAGCATCATCGAAAAACCGAGAAGAAGGAAACAGAGAGAGGTGATGGCGTACTGAATGCCGATCCACTTGTGATCGGTCGAGAAGATGTATTTCTGGATGAAGGGCTGACGGTGAGCGCCATGCTGGAGCTCTTCCTCGCGCGCGACGCGCAATGCCTCTTCGAGTGCACGTTGCGCGTCTCTCGCGCGCATCCACTGCGTGCCGACTCGTACCTGCCGTTTCGGTGGCATCTGCCCTCCTCCGGACGTTCATGAGCGCGCCC
>JALYOB010000691.1 GCA_030857085.1 Acidobacteriota bacterium
ATGCCGACTCCGCCCGAGAATCCGATCTCGCCGTCGACGATCAGCAGCTTGCGATGCGTGCGGTGATTGAAGCGCGACAGCGTGTACCAGCGCAGCGGGTGATACCACTCCACGCTGACGCCGTTGCGCTGCATGAACTCCGTCATGTCGTGCGACATCGTCGCGGAGCCGACCGCGTCGAGCACCACATTCACCTTCACTCCGGCGCGCGAACGCTCCGCCAGCGCTTCGGCGAATTCGCGTCCGATGCGGCCGTCCCAGTAAATGTAGAACTCCGCGTTGATGGTCTTCTTCGCGTTGCGGATCGCCGTCAGCATCGACGGAAAAATGCGAACGCCGTTTTTGAGGACCTCGATCGAGTTGCCTTCCGAGAGTGCCGCGCCGGTGAGCGCGTGCATCGTCTGCAGAAAGGCCATGTCGCGCACGCCGAACTGATGGCGCATGTGATAGCGCATAGGCACGCGCCGCCGCACCATCGGCAGCGGAGCGCGTTCCGCATATCGCGCGCCTTTGCGCCTGCGCCAGATCAAAGCCACGATCGCGGTCCGATGAGCCAGATCAAGACGGCGACCACCGCCGCGATGAGGACCAGGGCAATGAACATCAGAAGCGCAATGATCGCGCTGAGGGTGAAGGCGATCTGCCGGCCGGTGCGCGGCGGGCGGGTGCGGTCGCGATGCTTCTCGAGCAGCCGCATGTTCATCATGTTCTCTTCGTACATGAAGTCGAACACGTCGCCCGCGACCGGCACCGCGCCGAACAGCAGATCGATCGCCACGTTCCACACCATCCGCATGATCACGTGCCCGGGAACGCGGTGGCGCAGCGCACCGGCGATGATCCACGTCGAGAGAATCCCGCCCAGGATGTCGCCGACCCACGGAATGAGGCCGAGGACGGCGTCGAAGCCGACGCGGACATTGGTGCCGGGGATCGGAAAAGCCTGATCCATCAGAAACGCGAACTTGCGCAGCGCCACGAGGTCCTGCGGCAACTTCTCGTCCGGCTCGAGGACTTCAGGAACGTGTACTCTGGGCGGCACGCTCAGCAATTATGCAAATTCGAGAGCAGGCAGCACCCGAAGGAATCGCTGAACACGCTCAGGCCCGGCGATTGCGTCTAGCGTAGGCCGAATGGGCGAGGCTCCTCACCATCGTCCGCTCTCAGCGCGGGAAAAGTGGGTCGGGCGGTTCCTCTCGACACGGGATGTGGTGTGGTCGTGGATGACCGATCCGGCGGTGCTCGTGTATCGCCGCCACGGCTTCGGCCACAAGCGCGTGCGCGCGACGATCGTCGAAGCCGCGCTGTTCGTGCGTGAAGTGATCCGCGAGTTTTACGCGATCGAAGGCACCTCCCGCGCCGCGTCGCTCGCCTACACGACGCTTCTCTCGCTGATTCCGCTGCTGGTTGCATTCACGTATCAGCTGCAGAAGTACTACTCGCGCCTCTTCCCCGGATTTCACGCGCAGGTCGATACGATCCTCAACGCGGTCATCCCGTATCAGTCGCCGCAGGTGACGTATCACCTCGCCCGTTTCGCGCAGAACGCCGGCACGGCCTCGACCATCGGCGCGATCGTTTTCATGTTCGTCGCGTTCCGGCTGTTTCTCGCGGTCGAGGGAGCGGTGAATCAGATCTGGAAGGTGCGCAGCGCGCGCGGCTATCGCCAGAAAATCATCGCCTTCACGATGCTCTTTTTCTGGGGCCCGCTGCTGATGGGTCTCTCGTTCACCACCACTTCGATGCTCGAGCGCAATCGCTATCTGCGCGTGATCTTCGAAGGCGATCTGCTGTTCCGCGTGGTGCCGATCTTCGTGCTCTTCATCGGCTTCACGATGCTCTTCTGGCTCGTCCCCTCGGCACGCGTGCGCATTCCGGCCGCGGCGATCGGCGCGGTGGTGACGACGACGCTCTTTTCGTTGGTGCGCTGGGCGTTCGGGATCTACTCCGATCACCTCATGAGCGGCCGCTTCAACCTGATCTACGGCACGGTCGGGTTGGCGATCATTTTCCTCATCGCGATCGAGGTGATGTGGATCGTCATCCTGTTAGGCGTCGAGATCAGTTACGTCTGGCAGAACCTCTATGGCGTGCTGCGCGCGACGGCGCAGCAGGTGGAAGACGAGCCGCAGTACGACCTGTACTTTGCGATGCGCGGCCTGGTCGAGATCGCACGCCGCTTCGATCGCCGTGAAGAACCGCCGTCCACCTATCGCCTCGCCGAGCAGTTCGGAACGACCGACTCGCAGATGCTGCGCGTGCTGCGCAAGCTGGAAGACGCGAAGCTCGTCGCGCCCGTAGGCGGGGAGTGGATCGGCTACGTCCCCGCCTGCGATCCCGACCGCATCAGCGTCGAGGAAGTGGTGTCCGGGATGGAAGGGGTGACCCGCGCGGTGCCGGCGGTCGGCGTCGAAGATCAGGAGCGCGCGATCATCGGGGACGTGTTCACGCGCCTCAACGAATGCACTGCCGCAACGCTCGATCGTTTGTCGATCGGAAGACTCGTGCGCGAGCTGTACTCGCCGCGCGAAGTGCGGCAGGAAGATGCGGGGTAGGACGACGACGGGGGGCCTCCGGCGGCCGGGGCCGCGGGCCCCGGACCCGTCTGCAGGCCAAGCCTCCGCGACACTCGTGCGAATCTAAGGGAGTGTGTCGCGGAGGCTTGGCC